>JBMFPK010000015.1:0-17361 GCA_049969155.1 Chloroflexia bacterium
GCCGCACTTGCCGTGCATCGGGGGTGGGAACTGTTGCAACTGCGGCCCCTGGATATGAGCCTGGAGGAGATCTTTCTCCAGTTGACCCAGGAATAGCGGAGGTAGGCCGTGCGGAACATCTGGACCATTGCCCGTCGCGAGTTTGCCGCCTACTTTGTTTCGCCGATCGCCTACGCGGTGGCGACGATCTTTTTCCTCATCCTGGGCTTTTTCTTCAACTTTCTGGATTTGCCGCAGCAGGCCTACTACGCCACGGTGGCCGACGTGTTCAGCCGGGTGACGACGATCTCCTTCTTCATCGCGCCGGCGCTCACGATGCGGCTGATCGCGGAAGAACGTCGCACCCGCACCCTGGAGCTGCTGCTCACGGCACCGATCCGGGATAGCGAGTTGATCCTAGGCAAGTTCCTGGCCGGCGTGGGCTTTTACCTGGTGCTCATTGCTCTGGCCTCCTTCTACCCCCTGATCCTGCTTGCCTTCGGGAACCCGGACCCGCGCCTCTTGATCACGGGGTATATGGGTGTGGTCCTATTCGGGGCGGCGCTCATCGCCCTGGGCACACTCGCGTCGGCGCTGACGCAGAACCAGATTCTGGCCTTTTTCGCCGGCTTTGGGATGATCCTGATCCTCATGGTGATCGGCGCACCGGCCCAGATCGCCGGCCCTCGGGTGGGCGAGGTGTTCCGGGCCCTGGCGATCACCAGCCATCTAGCCGATTTTCAGATGGGCATTCTCGATACCCGACACGTGGTCTACTTCCTCAGCCTGACCGTGGCGGCGCTCTTTCTGGCGACGCGGGTGCTCGAGGGACGGAGGTGGAGCGGATGAGCCGGCGCCTTGCGCAACGGATCGCATCCTGGAACGGCTACCTGGCGCTAGCCGGGGCACTGGTGCTTTTGGGAGGGCTGGCCGCCCTCCTGATCCGGGGGAAGCGTTTCCCGGCCGTGGATGTCGCCCTCGCCGCCGGGGTGGTCCTGCTGCTTGCGGCCTGGCTGGTCAACCCGGCTGCCGTGCACCGCCTGCTCACCGCGCGGAGCACGCGTTACGGGAGCGCCGTCCTCCTGATGGCCCTTGGCCTCATCGGCATCATGGTCGTGCTGAACGTCCTCTCTTACCGACACTACCGACGCTGGGACTTGACGGAGGAGCGGCTTCATTCCCTCTCGGCGCAGACGCGACAGGTGCTGGCGGAACTCGATCGGCCGGTGCAGGTGACAGGCTTTTTCTACCGGAGCCAGCGTGATGAGCAGGCCGAAGCCCGCTATATGCTGGAAAACTATGCCGCCCTGACGCCCCTCTTCTCGTACCGGCTGGTGGACCCCGAGGTGAGCCGTGTCCTGGCCCAACAGTACGGTGTCAGCGGCGATGCGTACGTGCTGGTCTTCGAAAGCGGGGATCAGCGCTACAGCGTCTACACCCTGGAGGAGGCGGACTGGACGGGGGCCATCCTGCGCGTGACGAGCGGCCGGCAGGTCACGGTCTACTTCGTGGTCGGTCACGGGGAAGGAGATATCGGCAGCACGCAACGCGACGGTTACGCGGCTATCCGGGGCCTTCTGGAACAGGCGAACTACCGTGTCGAGACGCTTGCGCTGGCTGCCTACACGGGCACGTTGCCCGTGAGCGATACGGTGGTCGTGCTCCTGGGGCCTCAGGAAAAGCTGACCCCGGATGAAGAACGCTTGCTTGCGGGGTACCTGGCCCGGGGGGGCAAGCTCTTCGCGCTGATCGATCCGGCGCCGTCCGCCGACATCAACGACATCCTGCGCCTTTGGGGCATCTATGCCCAGGACAACCTGATCATCGATCCGCTGAACGCGGTTGCCGGTTCCGATCCCGCGACCCCCGTGGCCGACAAGATCCAACAGAACCATGCGATCACGCGGAACGTGTCCCGTCCCTTCTTCCCAGGCGCGCGTTCCCTCGAGAAGACGAACACCATGCTGCCGGGGCTACAAGTTACGCCGCTGCTGGGCACAAGCGACGAGGCGTGGGGGGAAACGGATCTCAGCCATCAGCCGCTCACCTTCGACAGCGGACAGGACTACAAGGGACCGCTTGTGCTAGCCGCAGCGGTGCAGGGGCGGGTTCAGGGGAGCAACCAGACGACCGACACGCGCATCGTGTTGGTGGGAGACTCGGACTTTGCCCGGAACTGGGCCGCCACGGCCGATAACCAGCGCTTCTTCGTGAACGCGGTGAACTGGCTGGCGGAGGAGGAACGGTTGATCGAACTGGCTCCCGTGCAGTACGAGTCCCGACAAGTGGTGCTGAACACAGTGCAATCGCGGGCGATCCGCTACCTGACGCTTGTGGCCATCCCGCTCGGGATCGTGCTGGCCGGGGTCGGTGTCTGGCTTCAGCGGCGGAAGAGGTAGGGGACCGTGCGAAGGACGCGCAGAACGGCCGCAATCACCGTCGCCGTCTTCCTGGTGTTGGTTGCAGCGGTCTACTTTCTGGAGTTCCGCCGACCGCGCGAGGAAAACGGCTCGCCCTACGAACCGCTCTGGCCCGATCTGACCGTGGGCCAGGTGGTCCGCGTGACCGTCGAGGGGGAATTGGGCCTGCGTTGCACGGTGGAACGGGATGCGCAGGGGCAGTGGCAGATGGTAGAGCCCACGGTCGGGCCCGCCGATGGGAAACGGGTACAGCGGCTGGTGGAACATTGGGTAGAGATCTCCACGTACCGCCGTTTTGCGCCCGAAGAGATCGACCTGGAGCAGTTCGGCCTCCTTACGCCTAAGGCGATGGTGACTCTCGGCCTCTCCAACGGGGATTCCTGGACGGTCGCGCTTGGGGAAAAAAGTCCCAAGGGAAACACCTACTATGCCCAGTGGCGCGGGGAAGTCCATCTCCTGCCGCGAGGTCCGGTGGAGGAAGCACTGGGCCTCCTGAGTACCCCGCCCTATCCTCCGACCCCCACACCTGAACCCACGGACTAGCAGGCACGTCCCTTCGAGGCGCAGTCATCCGCCGCCGTCTTGGCAGCCCAGGGGCGTGGCCTATTCGACGGGAGAACGACCGGGCTGCGGTAGGCGTCCTACCGCAGCCCGGTCCTCACGCGCCGTGGGGGGTCAAGGCGGTCTTGTGCCTGGAGAGCCTAGAGCGCGGACGGAGATGGTAGCGGCAGCATCCTTTGCCCGCGCACCCGGGCCCGCCGCGGATTCGGCCCCTTGGCGACTGCCGTTCCCGGGTACCATGGGCAAGGAAGCCGCGTGGCATCCGTTTCGGTCCAGCCTGGCGGGCGACGAGGGCCGCTTCTAGAAGCGGCGGAATTTCTCGCGCGGTGCGCCGCAGATGGGGCAGCGCTCCGGAGCTCCCCCTTCCACCGTCCAACCGCAGGCCTCGCAGATGTAGATGTCCCCGACGGTGGCGTCCTTGCCGCTCAGCACCGCCTGCCGGGCTTGCTCGTACATGCCGGCGTGGACCTTTTCTGCCTCCAGGGCCCAGTTCGTGGTGCGCACGGCGGACTTTTCCTCCTGTAGTTCGGCGACCGCGCGGAAGGCCGGGTACATCTCGTCCACCTCGTAGGTCTCGCCGCCGATGGCTGCCTGGAGGTTGTCGGCAGTCTGCCCCAAATAGCCCAGAGCCTTCAGGTGGTTCGTGGCGTGCACCTGCTCGGCAAACGCGATCGCGCGGAACAGGCGGGCGACGTTTGGAAAGTTCTCCTGCTCCGCCTTCTGGGCGAAGA
Organism: Chloroflexia bacterium; assembly: GCA_049969155.1. GTDB lineage: Bacteria > Chloroflexota > Chloroflexia > DTKN01 > DTKN01 > DAOTVY01. The sequence goes on from JBMFPK010000015.1 coordinate 3,692, forward strand.
TGAGGTACTTCATATGCGCCTGGCTCTCGCCCGCAAAGGCACCTTCCAGATTGGCTTGCGTCATCTTGTGCATGGTACCTCCTCCTTTCAGAAATGTCGCCCAGGTGGTCCGTGCCGCCGGACCACGTACGATGCACCGAACCCGGGGGCTACTCCACCGCGTCCGGCCGGCCTTCCTCGGCAACGGCCTGACAATCTGCGCAGAGCCCGTAGATCTCCAGAGAGTAACGGTGGACCCGGAACCCCAAAGCAGCAGCCTCTTCAGAGATCGCCAACGGGATGTCGACCGGCAGGTCGATCATCGTTGGGCACTTCGTGCAGACGAGGTGGATGTGCGGCCGGGTGTTCCCATCGTAGCGGCTCCGTCCTTCCACCGGCAGTTCCACCACCTCGCCGATCTCTTTCAGCATCTCGAGGGCCTTGTACACGGTGGCCCGACTGAGCATCGGGAAGGTGGCGGAAAGCTGCCGGTAAATATCCTCTGCGGAAGGATGGGCCTTGCTCCCCAGCACCGCCTGGACGATTGCCAGGCGCTGCGGGGTGAGCCGGTAGCCGGCACGCTTCAGGTGGGCGATCACTTGATTCAATTGTTCTTTGGATAATGGTTCTTTCTCGATATCTATTTTCATATCGAAATTATACTCCACAGTGGGCAATTTGTCAAGTCCGGCTTTCTGCTCCCTCTGGCGCGGCGCGCATTTGCCCCCGCACGGGGGTTCGGGTATAATGGTTTTTCGGTTGGCGGTTCTGCATCGGTTGAGATAGCGAGCGTCCAGGATGCCCGATGGGATGCCATCTACGGAGACGCCCCTACCGCAACCCCCGCTGGGCGCGACTGCCCGGCGCGGCCCAACGGTGGAGACGCTGCTCTACCTGCTGATCCTCCTCCTTGCGATCGCCTCGCGCTTTGCGCTCCTCGATTCGCAGGCGATGCACCACGACGAGGGGATCCACGCCCTGGGAGGCTGGAACATCTACCAGGGAACCGGCTACGTCCACAACGCCGTCTACCACGGTCCCTTCATCTACCATGCCGGCGCGCTTTCCTTCGCCCTCTTCGGGGATAGCGATATCACCGCGCGCCTGCCCGGGGTGCTGTTCGGCATCGGCACCGTGATGCTCCCCGTGCTGCTGCGGCGCTACATCGGTCGCTGGGGGGCCTTGCTTGCGTCGTTCCTGCTCCTCATCTCGCCGACCTTCCTGTACTTTGCCCGATTCGACCGGAACGATGTCTTCGGAGGCTTCTGGACGCTTCTCCTGTTCGTGTGCGTCGTCCGTTACCTGGGGGAACGGCGCGATGGCTGGCTGTACGGCGCGGTCCTGGCTTCCTGTCTTCACTTCTGCGCGAAGGAAACGGCCTATATCACGGCCGCGATTTTCCTTCTGTTTCTGGGAGGACGGGTCATCTGGCAACGGTTTGGGCTGCCGTCGCTCCTTCTCCTTTTCGGCCTCCTTCCTGCCGGGCTAGAGGATTTCTGGAGGACGGTGACGAATCGCCCGTTTCCGCTCCGTTCGCTCGCCATCGGTCCGCTCTCGATGAGCGTTCTGGGGTGGATTCCCCTCCTGCTCTCGGTGCTCGGAGCCTTTGGCCTGCTCGCGTGGTGCTGGGTAGAAGGCTGTCGGACGCGCCGGACCAGCCCGACGCTCGACCTGGCGGTGGCGCTGGGGACCACGGTACTTCCGCTCCTTTCAGCCGTTCCCCTAGATCTCCTGTTGCGGCTCCGTCGTTTGCCGCCGATCGATTACGAATCGGGCGCGGTGGTCCCCTCCTACGCCGTGACGCTCGGCCTGGTGGCTATCGGTGGGATGTTCGCGCTCTCCGCGCTGATCGGGCTTTGGTGGGATGCGCGGCGGTGGCTGGTCGTTGCTGGCCTGTTCTGGGGGATTTTTTTCCTCCTCCACACGTCGTTCTTCGGCAGCATGACCGGGTGGGCTACAGGGCTCGTGCAGGCCCTAGGCTTCTGGATGTCGCAGCAGACCGAGAAGCGGATACACGTCGGGCCCCAGTACTACCTGTTCCTCATCCCGGTCTATGAAACGGTATCTTTTCTCTTTGGCGGCCTGGGGATGGTGGCTCACTTGTGGCGGGAGCTCGCCTCACCGGTGTGCCGTGCGCAACCGCAAGGGCCCGGGGAATGGGATCCGCCGGCGTCGCCGCTGGGAGCCCCACGGGGCCCGGCGATGGGCCTGCTGGCCTGGTGGGCTCCTCTGGGCTTGATTGTCTATTCGCTCGCCGGCGAGCAGGTGCCGTGGCTGAACGTACACCCCACGCTGCCCTTCCTCCTTCTGGCGGCTGCTTGGATGGGGCAGGTTGCTGCCTGGAAGTCCGGGCGTCTGTCCTCTCACCGCCGGCGTCTGGCCGCGGATATCCTGCTGCTGGTCGGCTTTGCGGGATGGCTCGCGTGGGCCGGCCGGCCGCTGGTGCAGGAGGCCTGGTCCACGGTGTGGGAAATCGGAGGAGCGCCTGCCCGGGCTCAGGTCGTGCTCCTTGCCGCCTACGCGGTGACCGTCCTCCTCTTCCTGGGTGGGCTGTGGGCCGTTCGGAGTCTGGTGTGTGGGCAGGGGGAGGGGCTGTTCCTTGCGATGGGCGGGGCCGTGGCGTTGTGCGTGGGGATCCTCGGTTCCGTGCTCTCGCACCAGCAGGGGACGCGTCTCTGGGCGTGGCTCTATGTGCCGATCGCCCTGCTGGCCGCCCTGACGGTAGCGCGTGCCCTTCTCCTAGGGCGCACGGCGCTGCGCAGTGCGCTCCTCCTTCTGTTCGGCGTCCTGTGCCTGTGCAGCCTTTCCGCTGCCTGGCGCCTGACCTACATCCTCAACGATACACCGGTGGAGATGCTGGTATACGTGCAGACCTCGTCCGATGTACAGTGGGCGATGGAGGAATTGGGCGTGCTTTCCACGCTGACGACCGGGGGAAAGGAGATGCCTTTCCTTTACGATAGTGAAGTCGCCTGGCCGCTGGAATGGTACTTTCGCAATTATACTCAGAAGTGGTACAAGCCGACCATCGCTCCACCGTTCGAACGGCCGGTGGAAGAAGCCGTGATGGCCTTCGTCTACCGCTCGTACGGCGAGCGGGAGGACAGCGCGAAAGCATATCTGGAGGGCAAGTTCGTCGCGTTCCGGTACTATGCTTTCAACTGGTGGTTCCCGGAAGAGGTGATGCGCAGCCCCCGTTCTTTCCTGCAATGGGCTGCGCCCCAGATCCTTCCGGCGCACAGGCAGGCCACATGGTGGGACGTGCTGCGTGCGTTGGGGACCGCTTCCGGCCAGATGAAGGTGTGGCGGTACTACTTCTTCCGCGAGCCGCCGGCCCCGCTCGGCGCGCGCGAGTTCGCCGTGTACGTGCGTAAAGACTTGGCAGCTCCGCTCGAGTGGGTGAGCGATGCCCTGCCGCGGCGGTAGCAGATCGAGTCCGGGGGTGTGCATGAGCCAGGCTCACGAGACGCCGCCCAAAGAGCTTGCAGAGCGCCCGCACTGGCTGGACCGCAGGATCGACCTCACAAGGGTGGACCCGCAGATCGTCCTTTTCCTTCTGTTCGTGGCGATCGCGGCCGTGTTGCGCTTCTCCCACCTCGGGGTACGCGCGATGCACCACGATGAGGCGATCCACGCCTGGTACTCCTGGCGTTTCTATACAGGCCAGGAACTCTACCGGTACAACCCCGTGTTCCACGGACCTCTCCTCTACCACATCACGGCTCTTTTCTACTTCCTCTTCGGGGTGAGCGAGGCGATCGCTCGTGCGCCGGAGGCGCTCTTTGGCGTGCTCCTGGTCGTGCTTTGCTATCCGTTGCGGCGCTATCTAGGGCGCTTCGGGTGGTTGATCGCGGCGGGGTTGCTCGCCATCTCCCCGTCCTTCGTCTACTTCTCCCGCTTTGCGCGACACGATGCCTTTGTAGCGACCTTGACGCTGGCTGTCGTCGTCTTTCTTTTCCGGTACTTGGAGGAGCAGCGCCCGCGTGACCTCGCGTGGGCCGCAGCGGCGCTCGCGCTCTCCTTTGCGGCGATGGAGGTGACTTTCATCACTGCCTTCATCCTTTTCGTCTTCCTGGCCCTGGCCTACCTTCTCGACTGGCAGGGGGAGCGGCGGCGCGCAGAAGCCCGGATCATCGCGCTCGTGGTCTTGGTCGCTGCCTGGCTTCTGGAACTGCGCCTCGTTGCCGCGGGGGAAGGAGCGCCGGCGGTGCACGTGACGCTCGCGGCGCTCGCGCTGCTGGCGCTCGCCTACGCCGGGCCTTCGTCGCTCTGTGCGCGCCCGTTTCCCCGGGGGTCTTCGCCGGCGCGGAAGGCGGTCGAGGCGGTGAAAGCCGAACCGCGGGTGCTGCTGGGGGCCTTTGGGATCTTTGTGCTGGTCTTCGGGCTCTTTTTCACCACCTTTCTCACCTATCCCCGGGGTTTTGTGGATGGGCTTGTGCAGGGACTGCAGCACTGGGCAGCGCAGCAGAACGTGCGGCGGGGGGATCAACCCTGGTTCTACTACCTGCTCCTGCTAGCGCTGTACGAGCCGGTGACTCTGACGGCCGGCCTGGCCGGCGCAGGGATCGTCGTCTCTCAGTTGCGCCGGTGGGGGAGCCGCGGCGTAGAGGGTACCAAGGAGCCAGCCGGCCTCCTTTTTTCGGCCTTTCTGGTCCACTGGGCTCTCTTCGCCTTGGTGCTCTTTTCCTGGGCCGGCGAGAAGATGCCATGGCTCTTGCTGCACGTGGCGTTGCCGTTGGTCTTCCTGGCCGCTATGGCACTGGATCGCTTTCTTGCCTGGGTCTCGTGGCGCCCGCTCTGGCGCAGCGGGGATTGGGCTGCGGGACCGCTGGCCCTCCTGATCCTGTTCGCCCTGCGCGGGATGGGCAACGCTCTCAGCCGGATGCAACCCGGGGCTGGAGGGGGCCTCGAGGACCAGTACCTGGCACTCCAGGCCGCCGTCCTGGGGCTGATCCTGGTGGCGATGATCGTCGCGCTCACCTGGCGCGTGTATCGGGCAGAAGGGCGGCACCTGGGCCAGTCGTTCGCACTCGTAGGCTTCCTCCTGCTGGCCCTCTACACCGTGCGAAGCACCTTCCTGACGAACTACTACCACGGCGACACGCCCGTGGAGATGCTCGTCTACACCCAGACGGCTCCGGATGTGCCGTGGGTCGTGCGGCAGATCGAGCGCATCTCGATCGACCAGACGCGCAAGGTGCGCACGGAACAGGACCCCACGGGCGGACACGGATTGCGGGTCGCCATCGACACGACGCAAGGGCTGGAGTGGCCGTTCAACTGGTACCTGCGGGAGTTTCCGCTGCTCTACTTCGACGGCCGCTACGGCCCGCCGCCGGATGCCGATGTGGTCCTCGTGTTGGCCGACAACGAACCGGCGCTGCGTCCATATCTGCAGAACGCGTATACGGGCTGGCGCTACAAGCACCGGTGGTGGTTCCCCGAGTTCGAGACCTACAAGCGCTGGTGTCTCTGGGCTATCGGCGTCACGGATCTGGGTTACCCCACGGAGCCCTGGTTGCGCCTGAGTACCTACCGGTCGGAGGGCCTGGCCAACCTGTGGCGGTATCTCACCCAGCGCAAGCTTCCCTATGCGCTGGGTAGTCAGGACTTTTACCTGTACGTGCGCAATGAACTCCTTCCGGGCGCAGCGGCTGCTGCGGCCCCCGATCCGTACCTGGAGAAGCTGGGTCAGCGCCAGGCGATCGCTTTCTTCGGCAGCGCAGGGAGCGGGCCCGGGCAGCTCTCGTTTCCCCGTGGGATCGCTGTGGACAAGGCCGGGAACCTGTACGTGGCCGATAGCGGCAACCACCGCATCGTGCGCTTCGATCCGCAGGGGGAGACCAGCGTTTGGGGCAGTCCCTGTGTGCTGGAGACCGGCGTAGGATGTGTGGATCCGGACGGGATGGGGCCTCTTCCGCTGGGCGCGGGCCAATTCAACGAGCCGTGGGGGGTGGCGGTGGATTCCGAGGGCCGTGTCTATGTGGCCGATACCTGGAACCATCGCATTCAGGTGCTGGATGCGAACGGCGATTTTCTTGGGGAGTGGGGTGAGGGTCAGTTGATCGATGTGGGGGAGGATATCACGTTGCGGGAAGCCCGGCCGTTCGGCTTCTACGGGCCGCGCGGGGTCGCCGTAGATGGGCAGGGAAAGGTCTATGTGACCGACACCGGCAACGAGCGGGTGCTCGTCTACCGGGTGCAGCCCGATGCGGCGGGGGGAATCCGCGCCGAATATCTCTACCAGTGGGGAACGACCGGCTCGGCCCCTGGGCAGTTCCTGGAACCGGTCGGGATTGCGGTGGATGCTTCGGGGCGGGTCTACGTGGCCGACACCTGGAACCTGCGCGTGCAGGTATTCGCCCCTGGACCGGACGGCAACGTCTCACCCATTCCGGAGGCTGTCATCCCGGTTACAGGCTGGGAGAGCGACTCGCGAGAGAACAAGCCGTACATCGCTGTGGATTCCGGCGGCCTGATCTACTTCACCGTGCCGGAGCGCCACTACGTCGCAGCCGTCCGCGTCACCGGAGAAGTGCTTACGGTGTGGGGAGGGTATGGGGTGGACCTGGCCTCTTTCCATCTGCCCACCGGCATCGCGGTGGACTCAAAGGGCCAGGTGTACGTGAGCGATTCCGGGAACGGGCGGGTGTTGCTATTCCGCCTGCCGTGAAGGACGGAGGATTGCGTCGCTGATGCGCACGGCGCGCACGGCCGCACGCACGTCGTGCACCCGGACGATATCGGCGCCTCCGGCGATTCCCAGGGCTAGCGTAGCCAGCGTTCCCTCCAGTCGCTCCTGAGGGGGGAGGTTGAGTGTCAGGCCGATGAACGACTTGCGCGAGGTGCCCAGGAGGATCGGCCGGCCCAGGCTTCGCAGTTCGCTCAACCGGCGCATCACCTCCAGGTTCTGTTCGGGCGTCTTGCCGAATCCGACGCCGGGGTCGACCAGGATGCGTTCCCAGGGGATGCCCTGCGCGATGGCAAAGGCGACGCTCTCCTCCAGATCGGCGAAGATCTCCCCCATTAGGTCGCGGTAGCGGACCTCGCGGTAGTGCCCACCCAATTCCCCAACGGTGGGTTGGGCGCGCCGGTTGTGCATCAGGACGATCGGTACCCCGGCCTCGCGCACCACGGCAGCGAGCGCTTCGTTCCACCCTTCGCCCTCGGGGTTGCGTAGGCCCCAGATATCGTTGACGAGATGGGCTCCGGCCTGCAGGGCGGCACGTGCGACCTCCGCCTTGTAGGTATCGACGGAAATGGGGAGCGGGATCTCCCGACGCAGCCGTTCGATCACCGGAACGACCCGCTCCATCTCTTCTTCAGCAGACACCCTTTGCGCCCCCGGGCGGGTCGACTCACCCCCCACGTCCAGGAGGTCTGCCCCTTCTTCGGCGAACTGTCGTGCCAGGAAGAGGGCGGCTTCGGCGAGGGGTCTGCCGGAGCGCAACAGGCCGTCGCCGGAGAACGAATCCGGGGTGACGTTCAGGATGCCCATCACGAAGGTCCGCGTGCCCCAGCGGAAGGTCCGGCCAGCGATCTCCATTTCCCCCCGTGTTTCCCCGTCGTAACGACGAAGGAGTCCCTCCAGCTCCTCGGCCAAAGGGGCAAACCCCAGCGACCGGGGCTGTGCCCGCAATTTCGCGATCAAGGCGCGGTAGTGACGCAGTGTGCCCAGGAGGAGGACGTCGCTTGTCGCTCCTTTCTCCGCGCGATAGGAGGTCCAGTTCAGAGCGGCTTCCCCTCCTTTGGAGAGCATTTCCTGCTTGATGATGTTTGCCTGAGGTGCCGGTACGCCCCGAATCTCGATCGCCCGGAAGACGGCTTTCGGTTCCATGATCGCCGTCCCCTTGCTCGATACCCCGATGCGAGCCATCTCGCGCCGTACATCTTCGGCGGTGTTCAGACAGACAACGCGCGCGTGGTATGCAGACATCCGGTTCTCTCCTCAGGGAATGCCGTCCCGTTCGGGTTTCTGCCCGTTGCACGGGACGGCTCACGGTTCTTCCTGCTCGCGGCCGCGAAAGACGAGTTTGAGCGGTACACCGGTAAAGCCGAACACCTGGCGGATGCGGTTCTCCAGGTACCGGTGATAGGAGAAATGGAGCCACTCTGGGTTGTTCACGAAGAAGACGAAGGTCGGTGGAGCGACGGCCGCCTGGGTTGCGTAATAGATGCGCACGTGGCGCCCCCGTACTTTCGAGGGCGGGGCGTGGGCTTCCACGGCATCCCGCACGAGATCGTTCAAGAGTGCTGTGGGCACCCGCTTGCGGCGCTCCTGGTCGACGAAGAGCGCCGTCTCGATGGCCTTGGCGACCCGTTGTCCGGTCAGAGCGGAAACGGACAGGATGGGCGCATAGTCCAGGAAGCGCAGGCGGGAGCGGACTTCCTGGACATAGGTGTCGTGGGTGCGATGGTCTTTGGGGACGAGGTCCCACTTGTTCAGGAGGAGTACGATCCCCCGGTAGGCCTGGACGACGAATCCGGCGATGTGGGCATCCTGCTCCGTTATTCCTTCGGTCGCGTCGAGCAAGAGGAGGGCGACGTCGGCGCGTTCAATGGCCCGGAGGGCACGCATCACGCTGTACCTTTCCACCCCGGTGCCGATCTTGCCCTTGCGACGGATCCCGGCGGTGTCGATGAGGACGATCTCGCGGTCTCCCCAACGCAGCGGTGTGTCGAGGGCGTCGCGGGTGGTGCCGGGGATCGTGCTCACGATGGCCCTTTCCTGACCGAGCAGGGTATTGAGGAGCTGTGACTTGCCGACGTTCGGCCGGCCGACGATCGCAATACGGACGGCTTCCCCGGCCGGCCCTTCCTCTTCGGCTGGCGGAAGGAGGGGGACCAGCGCATCCAGCAATTCGGCGACACCGCGGCCATGGAGCGAGGAGACAGGGTAGGGATCGCCGATCCCCAGGCGGTAGAACTCGACGGCTTGCAGCCGGCGTTGCTCGTTATCCGCCTTGTTCGCCACGAGGAGGACCGGCTTGGCCGTTTGCCGTAGGAGCTGAGCGATTTCCTCGTCTCCAGGGGTCAAGCCGATCTCTGCGTCGACGAGGAACAAGATCGCATCGGCTTCGTCGATCGCCAGCAGGGCCTGTTCGCGCGTGCGGCGGAGGATTTCCGCGGCTGGAAGGGTGGCGATCTCTTCGTCGGAGAGAAGTCCGCCGGTATCGACCAGGACGAAGGAAGCATCCCCCCACCGACACTCGCTGTAGAGGCGATCGCGGGTAGTGCCAGGGAGATCTTCGATGATCGCGTGGCGTTTGCCCACGAGCCGGTTGAAGAGGGTCGATTTCCCGACGTTCGGCCGGCCGACGATCGCGACGATCGGCTTGCCCATCAGTCCCTACCCCGCGTCCTGCGTGCCAACCCTAGGCGGCGGAAAAGCCCGACCTGGACGAGCAATCCAATCAGGAAGGCGATCCCCGCTATGTAGATGTTCCGGGAGACCTGGAAGATCAGCAGCGAGCCGATCACCACGGTAACGAGGATGATGATGTAGCGGTAGAGCAGCGCGGCAGCGATGCCCCCTGCGAGGGCGCAGGCAAAAGGCACCCACGGTTCGCTCCAGAACCCGCCTGCCCCGGAATCGAGCGCGTATCGCCCCAGCACGTATCCCAGGCCTGCGCCGATCAGCAGGATCAGGAAGCGGTTGAGCGTACGGAGGAAGCGCCAGCCGATGGCCATCCCGAGGAGAGCCCCGCCGAGAGCGATGATCAGCACCGTTGTGCGGTCCTGGATGTGGCCGAGATATGCCCCGATAAGGCCGGCTAGGGCTCCGAAGCTTCCGCCGAGCACCATGCCGACGAGCTTCAGGCTGCCCATATACAGCGAAAAGCCGAACAGGCAAAGAAGGGCACCCAAAATGCCCAGGAGCAGCTGCGGGTTGTCCATCGCTTCCTCCGGCGGCCGGATACACCCGAGTCAGCGGCATCATACCATCGAGAGAGCCCTTTTGTCAAAATCCTCCTTTCCTTGACAGTGCTGCCGAGGGCAGGTATAATTGGTCTGATCATCTGACCGAAAGTAGCAAAAGGGAATCTGGGTCGCGCGATGTCTCAGCCGAACCGCTGTGCTGTCTACCACATCGTCTGCACGGACGCGACTTCGGATGGCGAAATCGAGCGGCGCATCATCGAGCGGGCGGGCTCTGTTTTCTCCTACCGGCCCTGTCGGAGTGTGGAGGAACTCGGGCCGGCGGGGGAAGATGCGGACGTCCTGCTGGTCGGCTACTTGCCGGTGGGTGGGGAGCTCCTTCGCGGGTGGAGCCGCCTGAAGGTGGTGTGCAGCTACAGCACGGGGGTCGACCACATCGACATTCCGGTCGCGACAGCGCTCGGAATCTGGGTCTGCAACGCTGGGGATTATTGCTCGGAAGAGGTTGCCGACCATACGATGGCGCTGATCCTGGCAGCGTGGCGGCACCTTGTGCCCTTTCGCGAGGATATCCACCGGGGCATCTGGCGCTACGACAGCGCTGGTCCGATCCGGCCGTTACAGGGAGCGACCCTAGGGTTGATCGGACTAGGTCGGATCGGGCAGCGGGTTGCGCGTCGTGCGGCCGCGTTCGGGATGTGGGTGATCGGCTACGACCCTTACGTGCTGGAAGTACCGGGGGTGGAGCGCGTGACGTTCGAGGAGTTGCTGGCCCGGTCGGACATCATTTCGCTTCACGTTCCCGGCCGGCCGGAAGGACCGGCGCTTCTGGATGCCACGGCATTCTCCCGGATGAAGGAGGGGGTATGGGTCGTTAACGTTTCCCGGGCTGGCCTGATCGATCTGGAAGCCGCGCGCGCGGCGCTAGCGGCCGGCCGGTTAGGCGGGCTGGCACTGGACGTATGGGATCCGGAACCGCCAACGGCGATCGATCCGCTTTTCGCACATCCGCGGGTTCTGGTAACGCCTCATGCCGGCTGGTTTTCGACACGCAGCAACGCCCTGGTGAGGGAACGGGTGGCGGAGGAAGCGCTTCGAGTGCTTTCGGGTCAGATGCCCAGCTACGCGGTGAACCGTCCTTCGAAGCCGCGCATCCCCCTTGCGCGCTGAAATGCGGAGTTGGGCTTCGTTCGAGAACTGGCTTCTCCCAACACGGCATACCGCTACAGGCTGGGCCGTTCTGTAGACGGACCGGAACATCGGGATCGGGAGGATCATACCGCGCTCGGACCCCGGGTGAGGAGGGTGACAACCATTTGGCTGCGCTGCGCAACGTCACCCAGGCGTTCCCTTTTCTTCCTGAGAGATCTCGACCGCTTTGCGAATGTCCTGGCGGAACGATTCCATATGGTAGACGATGGCCTGTTCCAACGCGCGCAGATCGCGTCGGCGGATTGCCTCGAGGATGGCCCGGTGTTCTTCGACCAGCGCGGTGCGTACTTGAGGAAGCACGGTGAACACGCTCGTCCGTGCTTCGTCCAGAGCATCGTAGAGCGTTGCGCTCAGCGTGGCGATGAACTGGTTGCGGCTGGCCCGACAGAGGGTATCGTGAAAGGCTCGGTCGCAGCGCACAATCCCGCTGACGTCCCCACAGGCGACGTAACTTTCCATCTGTGCAACCAGCGAGGCCAACTGCTCGAGTTCCTCCGGAGAAATGCGCTCCGTCGCACGCGTCGCGGCTCGGAGCTCCAGTGCCTCCCGGGCCTCCAGTAGGTCCATCACCTGCTCCCGCTGGCGCCGCAGCCAGTTCGCCCATAGCTCCCTGAGCGCGTCTTCCGACGGCTCCCGGGCGTAGATTCCCGCTCCCGGACGGACTTCGATCAGTCCCATTCCCTCTAGAATCCGCAGGGCCTCCCGGATCGAACTCCGCGCGACCCCCAGACGCTCCGCCAGCTCCCGCTCCGCGGGAAGACGGTCCCCGGGCTTCAACTGGCCAGAGTCGATCATCTGCCGGATCCGCTCGACTGCGGCATCACACAAGCGGTACCGGGAAAGGGGTTCCCACTGGTCCATTCCCATCGCCATGGTCTGCTCCGATCTTGGGACAGTTGGTCTGCTGGTACGACCAACTATAGCAAAACAAGCGTCTATTGTCAAGTTGACAGCATCGACCGAATCGGGTATAGTAAAGTCATCCGACGATTTCCTCGGCTCGATCTGCTTTCGGACCGGAGTGCACGAAAAGTGAAAGTCCCTTGTTCCGAAAGGCTCGATAACCTGCTTTCACCGACCCTTCCAGAGAATGACGGGGAATCTACGCTTCTGGCTTCCCTCGAAAGTTGGAGCGCGGTCCGCCCGCACTGGCGTGTGTACAACCCGATATTTCAAGCAGGAGATGGACGGAATGCCTGAGGGTCCCGTTGACATTCTGGTCATCGAGGACAGCGTGACCGATCTGGAGCTGATGCTCTACGCCTGGCGCGAGAAGGGACTGGCCGAAAGGGCCAAGACGGTCCGAGACGGAGCCGAGGCACTCGATTTCCTCTTCTACAGTGACCACCTGCCCAAGGTCATCTTGCTCGACCTCAAGCTCCCGAAACTGCACGGCCTGGAAGTGCTGCGCCAGGTCAAGTCGCATCCGCGCACCTGTACGATCCCGGTCGTGGTGCTGACTTCCTCGGGCGAGGAGTGCGACGTGGCCGAGAGCTATCGCCTCGGAGCCAACAGCTACGTCGTGAAACCGGTGGCCTGGGAGGAGTTCAAGCAAACGGTGACGCAGGTTGCGCTTTACTGGACCGCAGTGAACCGGGTATAGCCCGAGGGAGGATCCGGTGACGGTCGAGCGGCCCTGGATGATCCGGGCCTGCGGGCTCACAAAACGCTACGGAAACCTCCTGGCTGTGGATGGGTTGGAGCTCGCAGTAGCACCGGGGGAGATTTTCGGCTTCCTGGGGCCGAATGGCGCGGGTAAGACGACCACGATCCGGATGCTGACCGGGCTGCTCTGCCCGACGGCCGGCCGGGCGCTCATTGGGGGATACGATATTCAGGAAGAACCACTTGCAGCCAAGGCGTTGATCGGCTATGTTCCGGACACTCCCTTCCTCTACGAGAAACTGACCGGCCGGGAATTCCTGCGTTTCATTGCCCGGCTGTATGACCTCGAGGCCAAGCCCGCCGCTCGTCGGGCAGAGGAGCTTCTCCGCTTCTTCGACCTGCAGGACCGGGCCGATGACCTGATCCAGAGCTACTCCCACGGCATGCGGCAGAAGCTCGCCCTCACCGCCGCGCTCCTCCACGAGCCACGCGCCTTTTTCCTGGATGAACCGACGGTCGGGCTCGATCCCCGGAGTGCGCGGCAGGTCAAAGACCTCCTCCGCCACCTGGCCCGCCAGGGAACGGCCATCTTCATGTCGACCCACATCCTGGAGATCGCGGAACGGATGTGTGACCGCGTGGGGATCATCGATCACGGCCGGCTGATCGCCTGCGGCACAATGGCGGAGCTCCGAGCAGGTGGAGACGCGTCCCTGGAGGACATCTTTCTCCAGCTGACCGGCGGCGCAGAGGTCGCCGAACTGGCGCGACAGCTGGAGGCGTAAGAGCGGAGCGCGCCGGAGGAGGGCCTGATGCTCGAGGAACGCATCCGCATCGCCCGCGGAGAAGTGCCGGCCGAGCGGGTGCTGCGCAACGCCCGGCTGGTCAACGTCTTCTCGGGGGAAGTGCATCCGGCCGATGTCGCGATCGCCGGGGGATACGTGGTCGGAATCGGCTCCTACGCCGGAGGGGAGGAGATCGACCTCGAAGGCCGC
>JBMFPK010000016.1:0-15633 GCA_049969155.1 Chloroflexia bacterium
GGGTGCCCAGAAATCGACCATCGCGGGCAGCGAAGCGCGAAGGATTTTCTCCTCGTAATCGCCGTCGCCGATATGCAACGGCCCGGTTGCCTCACTCACGGTAGACCTCCAGGATGTCGATGGGTTCATATACCCTCGGGGGCTATCCGCCCCCAGCCGTTACCCCTTGTCAAGCGCCCTACTCCGGGCGCAGGATGCGCACCGGAACCGGGCAAGCCTGCTGGAAGCGCTGCGCGTCGCGCTCCGATCCCACGATCGTGCCAAAGTGCATCGGGATTACGAGCGAGGGCCGGATCGCTTCCGCCGCCTTGACAGCCTCTTCCGCGGTCATCACGTAGGTCCCGCTCACCGGGAGCAGCGCGATGTCGGCCCGAAAGCCGGACATCTCAGGGATATAGTCGGTATCGCCGGCGTGGTAGATGCGCGTCCCCTCCACGGTGACGATGTATCCGACGTTGTGCGGGCTGCGGGGATGGAACTTTTTGTCCACATTGTAGGCCGGCACCACTTCGATCTGGATGCCTTCGACCTCCAGGCTGTCCCCGACCTGCACCGTGCGGACGTTGCCTCCGAGCTTCTGCGCACAGGGCGCAGGGGCGACGACCACAGTCTTCGGCCCGCGGATCAACGCCACATCCTCGGGGGAACAGTGGTCGTAGTGGTCGTGGCTGATCAGGATCAGATCCGCCGTCGGCAGGCCCTGTTTCAGCTTCCAGGGGTCGAAGTAGATGACCCGCTGCGCATCTACCCGGAAGGCATCGTGACCCAGCCAGTGGATCTTCTCGACCATCGCCTCCACCTCCTTCGGCAAGGCCTGGAACGTTGCCGCGGGGCCCTGGGTCGTCCCGGTGCCGCAGGCCATCAGCACCGCAGCGATGGTTGCCCAGAGGACAAGCACCTTCCGCATCCTGGCCTCCCGGGCCCCGAAGGCTATCGGAGCACCCGCTTCCGGTGCCTGCGACGCGCTCCTTTCTCCTGCGCCGCTGCCTCCTCCCGCAGGCGCGCAGATAGCTCTGAAACGGACGCCTCCTCAGGCGTCCGCCGCTGCCGGCTCCGGCGCCAACGGGCAAGCCAGTACGCAAGAGCACCGCCGAGCGCTGTCGCGGCAAAGATACCGACCGCCGTCCACCATCGACGCCGCCGGGTCATTCCCTACCCCTTCTTGCCCGACTCCTTGATCTCGCGTTGCCTCGCCGGCAAGGGACCTCGCGTCCCGCCGGCAGATGCCACAGCCTTGGCCTGCGCTTCCTCCACCGCTCGGATCTGGTTGAGCAGGTCCTGGATCCAAAGTTGCAGCTGCCCCGTGGAGAGGCCGCCGACCACACCGTGCACGAGCTCGCCGCGGTAGAAGAAGAGGAGCGTGGGGACGCTGCGCACCTGTAGCGCGGCCACAAGCTGCGGCTCCTGATCACTGTCGACGCGGCGGAACAGCACCTGACCCATGAACTGCTGTGCCAACTGCTGGAGCGTGAGCTCCAGCGAGCGACACGCGCTGGACCGAGAGGTACACACCGCCACCACCACCGGAAGGTTCGCCTGCAGCACCTCCCGCTGGAACGTGGTCACCGTCACCTCGGGGACGGCTGCCCGAGCGCGCGATTCCGCTTCCTGCCGCAGACGGAGCCGCTCCTTGGCGATCTCTTCGGCCGACATCGTCCCGTCCAGTTCGGCCTGCACTAGGCGCAACTCCTCCAGCGTGGGGGCAAACTTGAGCGCGAAACGGTCGCAGAAGTTCAAGCACGGACCGCGGCAGTCGCCGCACCGTTCCGGAAACACGACCACCTGCCGGCTTCGCTCGTCGTAGAACAGCGCTTGGTTCGGACAGGCTCCGGCCGCGTAGCAGTGGGGCAAATGGTCACAGCGATCCTTCAACAGCAAGACGGGCATCGGTTTCTCCTTCGCTCAGAAACTCCAGGAGCAATCGCGAGAACTTTTCCGGTTCATCCATGAACGGGAAATGACGGCAGCGCGGCATCAGGACGACCCGCACCTGAGGCAAGCCGATTTCCCGCACCACCTCCGCCTGACCCGGGTCCACGATGTCATCTTCGCTTCCGTGCACGACCAGTGCGGGAACGCGGAGCCGACCGAGCTCCGGCCGCAGATCTGTCTCCCGCATCGAGCGGACACTCCGCCACACCGCCTCACGGCTGGACTTGGCACTCTCTTCGACCACCTCCTGGAACCAGCGGTTCCAACCGGTGCGGACGTTCTGCATCAACCTCCGCCACACCCCCGTGACGACCGGCCGGCGGACAAAGAGCCGTGCGATCAGCTGGCTGGTCGTCAACTTCAGAAGCGGAGCGAGCGCCGAGCCCTCGATCACCGCCCCCGCCGTTGCCACGCGCGAGATCCGCTCGGGATGCTCGATCGCCACCTTCAGCGCTACCATACCCCCCATCGAATGGCCCACCAGCGCAGTACGCGCGATCCCCATCCCATCCAGGAAACGGATCACCTGCCCGACATACTCCTCGATGGTATGCGATTCGGCATCCTTGTCCGAGTCACCAAACCCCCAGAAGTCGAAGGAGTATGCCCGGAAGCACCGCGCGATCGCCTCCATCGTGGGGAGCCAGTAGCGCCAGGAACCCATCCACCCGTGCAGGAAGAGAACCGGCTCCCCCTGACCGATCACCTCGTAGTGGATGAGCTGCCGGTCGAGCACCAGGATCCCCACCGGCAATGACCTCCCCGGGAAGCCCAGCATTTGGGTTTTATTCTACTACAAGCCCTGCCCTTGCGCAAACCGGGCGTCAGGCGGGCTCGAACTGGCTGTTGTAGAGCTCCGCATAGAAGCCACCCCGCGCGAGCAGCTCCTCGTGGGTCCCCTGCTCCACAATGTTGCCGTCCCGCATCACGAGGATCAGGTCGGCATTGCGGATGGTGGAAAGCCGGTGGGCGATGATAAAGCTCGTACGACCGCGCATCAGGGTGTCCATCGCCTGTTGGATCAGGAGCTCCGTATGCGTGTCCACCGAACTCGTCGCCTCGTCCAGGATCAGCATCGGAGGATCCGCCAGGAATGCCCGGGCGATCGTGAGCAGCTGCTTCTGTCCTTGGGAGAGGTTCGTCACCTCCTCGCTGATCACCATCCGGTACCCTTCCGGAAGGGTACGGATGAAACGGTCAATGTAGGCCGCCCGGGCTGCGGCTACGACCTCCTCCTCCGTCGCATCCGGCCGGCCATAGCGGATGTTTTCCAGTATCGTCCCGTTGAAGAGCCAGGTGTCCTGAAGGACCATTCCGAAGAGCCGCCGCAGGTCGGAACGCCGGAAATGGCGCACGTCGTGGCCGTCCACGCGGATGGTTCCCTGGTCCACATCGTAAAAACGCATCAGGAGCTTCACCAGAGTGGTTTTCCCCGCACCGGTCGGACCCACAATCGCGATTTTCTGCCCCGGCCGGACAACCGCCGAAAACCCCTGGATCACCGGGCGGTCCGGCAGGTAGCCGAAGTAGACACGGTCGAACTCCACCTGTCCCCGGACCATGTCCAGCTGCACCGGTCTCTCCGGGTCAGGCGCCTCCTCAGCCTCGCCCAGGAAATCGAAAACCCGCTCGGCCGCGGCCACCGTCTGCTGCAGAACGTTGGAGATGTTCGCCAACTGCGTGATGGGCTGCGTGAAGGAGCGCACATATTGGATGAAGGCCTGGATGTCACCCAGCGCGACCTGCCCTCGCACCGCGAGATACCCGCCCAGGATGACCACAGCGACGTAGCTCAGGTTGCCGATCAGCCCCATCGCGGGCATCATGATGCCGGACAAGAACTGCGCCTTCCAGGCCACGCGGTAGAGGGTGGTATTGAGCGTTTCGAACTTTCGCAGGCTCTTTTCCTCCCCGCAGAAGGCCTTCACAATCGCGTGGCCGCCGAACATCTCCTCGACATGCCCATTCACGTGGCCCAGGTATTCCTGCTGTCGAGCAAACAGTTTCTGCGACTTGCGGACGATCGCCACCACGATGCCCGACGATATGGGGATCATCAGCAGGGCGACAAGCGTCATCGCCCAGCTGATCGTCAGCATCATCACCAGGATCCCGACGACCGTGACGAATGAGGTCACGACCTGTGTAAGCGTCTGGTTCAGCGTCTGATGGACCGTATCCACATCGTTGGTCAGCCGCGAGAGCACCTCACCGTGCGTGGTCCCGTCGAAGTAGCGGAAGGGCATGCGGTGGATCTTGGCCATGATGTCCTTGCGCATCTGGTAGGTCACGCGCATGGCCACGTCGGTCATTAACCATCCCTGCGCGTAGCTGAGCCCCGCGGATGCCAGATACAAGGCGAGCACCGTGAGCAGGATGCGCCCGATCCCGACAAAGTCGATCTGGCCCGTCCCGGTCAACTGCGCGATCAGTCCTTCGAACAGCCGGGTGGTAGCCTTGCCCAGCACCTTGGGCCCGAAGATCGAAAAGGCGGTCGATCCCGCAGCTAGCAGAAGCACCGCAAGCACCGTGGCACGGTAGGGTCCCAGGTAGGCGACCAACTTGCGCAGCGTGCCCCGAAAATCCCGCGGCTTCTCTACAGGCCCGAACGCCATATGGCCACGCCCACCGAAGGGACCGCGCCCTCCCATCGGCCCCGGGCGGAAAGCCGGAGCCTCGCGACTTCCACGTACCTGCGCGTTCACGCCTCCACCTCCTGAAGCTTCAGCTGCGAGGAGGCGATCTCCCGGTACACCTCGCAGCTTTCCAGGAGCTCCTGGTGCGTGCCCTGCGCGATCAAGCGACCCTCATCCAACACGAGGATGCGGTCCGCATCCTTGATCGTCGCCACCCGCTGCGAGACGATGATCACCGTACTGCCGGCTACATACTCCCGGAGCGCGCGCCGCAAGCGCGCGTCCGTCCGGTAATCGAGCGCCGAGAAACAGTCGTCGAAGATGTAGATCGGAGGCCGCTTCACCAGTGCTCGCGCGATGCTCAGCCTCTGCTTCTGCCCTCCGGAGTAGTTGACCCCGCCTTGCGCCACTTCCAGGTCCAGCGCCCCCTCCTGGGAAAAGACAAAATCGGCCGCCTGGGCGACCTCCAGGGCCCGACGCATCTCCTCTTCCCCCGCCTCTTCGTCCGCAAAGCGCAGGTTCGTCTCGATCGTGCCGCTGAACAGGTTGCTCTGCTGAGGGACATACCCGATCTTCGCCCGGAGCTCACGCACTGGGACCTCGCGCACGTCGACGCCACCGACGTAGACGGCTCCCTCGGTGACGTCGTAAAAGCGCGGGATCAGGTTCACGAGTGTGGACTTGCCCGAGCCGGTCGTGCCGATGATCCCGAGCGTCTCCCCTGCGGCAACTCTGAAGCTGATATCGTGCAGGACGTCTTCTTCCGCATCCGGATAGCGGAACGAGACGTGCCGGAACTCCAGCGTCGGCCGGAACGGCTCCGGGAAGGCCCGCGGCCGCTCCGGGTCGCGGATCGTCACCTCCGTTTCCAGCACTTCGGCGATGCGGCCGGCCGCCACATCCGCCCGCGGAAGCATGATGAAGAGCATCGAAAGCATCATGAAGGAGAACACGATCTGCATCGCGTACTGCAGAAACGCCATCATGTCACCCACCTGCATGGTGGCCTGCGCGACCTGGTGCGCGCCCACCCACAGGATGAGCACCGAAACGCCGTTCATGAGGATCATCATGAGCGGCATCGCCAGCACGGCAACCCGGTTCACAAAGAGGGCCGTCTGGGTCAGGTCGCGGTTCGCCCGATCGAACCGCTCCTCTTCGTAGTCCTGGCGGTTGAAAGCGCGTACGACCATCATCCCGGTGAGGTTCTCGCGAGCGATCCGGTTGAGCCGATCGATCAACTGCTGGATGATCTTGAAACGGGGCACCGTCACCCGGAAGAGCACCGAAACCACGCTGAGCAACAACGAAACGGCCAGCGCCAGGATCCACCACATCGAAGGGCCCTTGTTCAGCGCCCGGATCACCCCGCCCACGCCGATGATCGGCGCGTAGAACGCCATGCGGAGCAGGAACATCATGACCATCTGGATCTGGGTAATGTCGTTTGTGGAACGGGTGATCAGGGACGCGGTGGAAAAGCGTTCCATCTCGGCGCTGGAGAAACGCATCACGTGCTCGAAAAAGTGACGCCGCAGGTCCCGCGCGAGGCCGGCCGCCATACGCGCGGAGAAAAAGCCCACGAGGAGCGTCGCCGCCGCGGAAACGAGCGCGATGAGCAGCATCTGCCCGCCCACACGGAGGATGTAAGCGTTGCGGATGCGCAGGGTATCCATGCCCAGCGCCTCGTACTCCTGCACCACCGCCCTAGCCGCGGCCTGGAGCAGCGCCTTCTCTCCCCCCAGCGCCTCAAACCGCCGATCCAGCAGCCCCACGATCCGCGCCCGCTGATCGGCCGGCATCTTCTCCAGAAGGGCGAAGAGGTCCGCTCCCGGAGGGATGCGCGAAACATCGAAGCCAGGCATCAACGCCTGCGCCTGCGCCGGGTTCGACTGGATCTGTTCGATGCCCCGTGCCACGAGCAGCGCCCGCGCGATCGCCGGCATCAGCGACTCCATCTCCGGCCCCTTCTCCGCAGGAAGGACGTACACCGGGCCCGTATCCAGAGCCGGAATCTCCTTTCGGTAGCGGTCAAAGTCTGGCGAGGTGCGGTCCACAAGGCTGTAACCCGCCAGAAGGCCGGCCCTTTCTTCCTCCGAAAGGAAGAGCTGCATGCGCTCCATAGTCGTCGGCCGCAGGGCGCGGGGCAGGGGCCTTTCCACTCCGCCCTGCTGAATGCCCACGTTCACGATGCGGGACATATAGTCAGGGAGCGCGAGATCGGCGTTCGCCTGCGCGAAAAGCAACGCCACCGAGATGAGGATCAGCCCAAGGTAAGGCTTCAGATATCGGAGCAGCCGCAACATCGTCAACTCTCCAAAGAGCCCAGTATCCCTCTATTTCACGGGGCTATTATTTTAGCCTGTAAAGTATATCACGGAAAACAGACTTGTCAAATCCCCGCTTCCGCAGCCGGGCACGATCTCAATCCCGACCTTCGTAGACCACTTCACCGCCCAGGATCGTCATCCAGACGCGCGTCCCCAGGATCTCCTGGGGCGGGATGCGGAAGATGTCCCGGTCGATGACCACCAGGTCGGCGACCTTCCCTTCCGTGATCGATCCTTTCAGATGGGATTCCCCCGAGGCGAAGGCGGGCCCCTGCGTGTAGGCGCGGACCGCTTCCTGCACGGTGAGCCGCTCCTCCCGGTACCATCCGCCGGGCGGCGTGCCATCCGCACGCTGCCGTGTGACCGCGGCGTGGATGCCCGCCCACGGGTCCATAGTCTCCACAGGGACGTCCGACCCGAAGGCCAGCACGGCGCCGGTGTCCAGCAGGGACCGCCAGGCGTACGCGTAACGGCAGCGGTCCCCCCAAAGCCGCTGCGCGACTGGCATGTCCGACGTGCAGTGAATCGGCTGCATGGACGCCACTACCCCCAGCTCGGCCAGCCGAGGAATGTCCTGGGGGTGAATCAGCTGCACATGCTCGATACGGTGGGGCAAAGCAGGCCGTACCGCCTCCCGCTGGGCCCGCGCGATGGTATCCAGGACCAGCCGCACGGCGCGATCGCCGATCGCGTGCACCGCGACGGCGATCCCCGCCCGCGCGGCTCGGCCGACCAGCTGGTCCAGCTCCCGCACGGACATCGTCGGGAGGCCGCGGTACCCGGGTTCGTCCTCATAATCTTCCAGCAACGACGCTGTCTTGGAGCCGAGGCTGCCGTCGGAAAAGATCTTCAGCCCGCCGACCCTCAAGCGCTCGTCTCCGAACCCAGAGCGGATGCCGAGCGCGATCGCTTCATCCAGCCGATTCTGAGGAAGGTGCGCCAGCACCCGCAGGCGCAGCGAACGGCGCGCATACAGGGCCTGGTAGTCGTTGAACGCCTCGGCTTCCTCAGGAGCATGGACACCCGTGATGCCGTAGGCGTGCGCTTCGGCAAACGCCTCCAGGAGCAGGCGCTGCCGCTCCGCTGCGTCCGGCTTGCCAATCCAGCGCAACACAAGTTCGGCTGCCTTCTCCTTGAGGATGCCGGTAGGCTGGCCTTCCTCGCCCCGCACGATTTCCCCACCCTCAGGGGCCTCCGTTTCGGAGCTCACTCGCGCGACCTGGAGCGCAAGCGAATTCACCCAGAGGGAGTGCCCGTCTGCTCGCTCCAGAGCTACCGGGTGCTCAGGGGCGACGGCATCGAGATCCCAGCGCGTCGGCCAGCGCCCTCCCCAGAGGTTGTGGTTCCACCCCTGCCCCACGATCCAACAGCCCTTCGGCGTCCGTTCCACCCACTGCGCGACCCGCTGCAGCCCCTCCTCCAGCGTATGGACCCCCGCTAGGTTGACACGCGTACGGGCCACGGCATAGGCGCTGAGATGCACATGGGCATCGGTGAGCCCCGGAAGCACCGTCCGCCCTTGCAGGTCGATCACCTCCCAGCCCCCGTGGCCGGTCCAGACCCGCATTTCGGCCGTCGAGCCCACGTAGGCAATCCTGGTGCCGCGCAGCACGACAGCTTCGGCCGCCGGCCTTTGCGGGTCCATCGTGTAGATGCGGCCGTTCTGCAGGATCAGCCCCTTTCTCATTTCGGCCCCCTACTCGCTCAGGCCCACGAGGTTGAGCACCTCGCGCGCCGTTTCTTCGACGGATCGCCCCGTCACGTCCACCACGGGCCAGCCGTGCGCCGCGAAGATCTCCCGGCTGTGCCGCAGCTCCCGTCGGATGTGGTCGATGTCTGCATACTCCAGCCCCAGGAGAGGGTAGTGTCGCAGCCGCGCCTCGCGGATCGCCGCGAGCCGTTCGGCCTCCACGACCAGCCCCACCACCCGGCCTGGGGGAACCCGCCCGATCGCGTCCGGCAGCGGCATCCCGAGGACGATCGGCACATTGGCCACGCGGAAACCTCGATAGGCCAGATAAACGCTCACGGGGGTCTTGGAGGTCCGGGAAACTCCCACCAGCACGATCTCCGCGCGGTCGATGTCCCGCAATCCCTGACCGTCATCGTGGTGGATGGCGTATTCCAGCGCCTCGACGCGGCGGAAATACCGCTCGTCGCCGTACAGGATGCCCGGGCGCACCTGAGGAGCCGTTTGAAGATAGCGCGCGAGCTGCGTGAGCACTGTCCCCATCAGGTCCACAGCAATGACCTGCGCGGAATCGGCCTCCATGTACAGGAACCGGCGCAGTTCAGGGGAAACCAGCGTGTGCACGATCATCGCCCCGTGCTCGCGCGCCTCCTGAACCACCGCACGGACCTGTTGCGGCAGCCGCACTTCGGGGCGCCGCTCGATGACCGGGTCTGCCTCGGGAAACTGCAGCAAGGCGGCGCGGATCACCCGTTCCGCCGTCGTTCCGGTCCCGTCCGAAACCACGAAAATCTTGTGCCGCGTCCGCTCGGCCACCACAAGACCTCCTGGCTCGATTATACCGGAGGCCCGTTCCTCATACAAGGTCCCTCGTCCGACGATCCCCGCCGCCATTCCCCTTCCAGTCGAACCAAGGCTTCCTCAGGGGAAAGGCCGGCCGCACCTCGCCGCCAGCAGGCCAGGACCTCGACGTTCCCCCGTTCGCTGTCGGGGGGAGCCAGCGTCAGGTCGATCAGCCCGAGAGCCAAGTCGTGCGCAAACCGCAGGACTTCCCCGACCGCCTGGCGCACCCGCTCCGGGCGCCGGACAACGCCACGGCGGCCCACCGCCCCCGGGCCGGCCTCGAACTGTGGCTTGATGAGGGCGATCAGCCACCCTTCTGGTTCCAACCACCGCAACACAGCAGGCAGTACCGCGCGCAACGAGATGAAACTGACGTCGACTACCGCGAGATCCACCTGCACCCCGGGGGGTAGCGCATCCGCCCGGCGGATGTCCACCCCCTCCAGGACCACCACCCGCTCGTCCTGACGAAGGCGCGGGTGCATCTGCCCGTGCCCTACATCCACCGCATAGACCCGGCCGGCCCCGTGCTGGAGCAGACAGTCCGTAAAGCCGCCCGTCGAAGCCCCGCAATCCAGCGCCGTACAACCTGCCACCGGGACGCGGAACCGCCAAAGCGCATGCTCCAGCTTGAGCCCGCCACGGCTCACGTAGTGAAGGGGTTCCCACACGACGATCGGAGCCTCTACGTCGACCAGCGCCCCGCTTCGCCGACAAACGGCGCCATCTACACGAACCCGACCGTTGCGGATCAGCCACTGCGCCCGAGCCCGGCTTTCTGCCAGCCCTCGCTGCACGAGCAGGAGGTCCAGCCGTTCCCTGCGCACAACCAACCTCCAGCGGTCAGCCCGACCGACGCAGATGTTCCCGCACGATTGCGCCAAGTCGAGCCATTCCCTCCCGCAGTTGCTCCTCCGAGGCGCAGGAAAAGTTCAGACGCATCTGGTTGCGCCCGCCCCCTTCGACATAGAAGGCTGGCCCCGGAACAAAAGCGACACCCTGTTCGACCGCATCGGCGAGCATGGCCTGCGTATCACATCCCTCCGGCAGCGTGACCCAGAGGAAGAGCCCCCCGTCGGGGACCGTCCAGTGCGCCTCGGGCGGGAAGTGCTCTCGTAGCATCTCCAGCATAATGTCGCGCCGCCTCCGGTACAGCTCCCGGATGCGCGCAATGTGCGCCGGGAAAAAGCCCTGAACGCTGAGCCGATAGGCGATCATCTGAACCAGGAGGCTCGTGTGCAGGTCGGTCCCCTGCTTGGCCCGGGCGAGCCGTGCGATGATGGGAACAGGCCCGACGACCCACCCGAGGCGTATACCCGGGGAAAGGATCTTGGAAAAGGAACCGGCATACAGCACGTTGCCGCGTGTGTATGCCTGGGAAGCCGGCTGGATACCCATCTGTTCCTGGTCCAGCTGGATCAACGGAGGCAACGGTTCGCCATCGAAGCGCAGCGCGCCATAGGGGTCATCCTCGAGGATAGGGACGCCGTAACGATCCGCCAGCGCGACGAGCTGCTGCCGGCGCTCCAAGGCCATGGTGCAGCCAGCCGGGTTGTGGAAATTGGGAATCGCGTACACAAACTTCGGGCGCTCTCCGCCCGCAAGGACCCGCTCTAGCCGGTCCACCTGCATGCCGTGCCCGTCCAGCGGGACGGAAATGTACCGTGGTCGGTAAGGGGAGAACGAAGCAAGGGCTCCGAGAAACGTAGGAGCCTCCACTACCATGGGTTCGCCTGGATCCAGGAGCACTTTCGGCAGGAGGTCTGCCACCTGCAGGCTGCCCGTGGTGATCAGGACGTTCTCACGTCGCGCGTGGACGCCCATCTGGGCCATCACCACCTCGGCGATATACTCGCGGAGCGGGTCGTACCCTTCCGTCTGGCCATACTGGAGTGCGATGGCACCGTGCTCCCGCAGGACGGCAGCACACGCTTCGGCCACCTCGGCACAGGGGAAGGTCTCCGGAGCGGGCATCCCGCCGGCGAACGAAACCATCCCTGGGCGCTGAAGCACCTTGAAGAGCTCTCGCACGGCGGATCCCCGCAGATTACGGCCAGCAGCGGAGAGAAGCGCTTCCCAATCGGTCGTCACCTGGACCTCCTTACCGGTCGACACCGGCCAGATCAGCCCTCGCGGAACGCCACGCCCTTGTAGCGCCCGGATTATACCCTCCCCCTGGACGGCGTGTCAAACCCATCCGGTGTCTAGCAAACGATCCGGGGGCAAGCCGCCGGACATCCCGATTTTCCTGAAAGGCCAGGGACGGCGCCTCGGGCCAGATAAGAGGGCCATCCACGAATGGGACACAAGTACACGAATGCAGCCACGAAGGCACGAATCGGGTGCGGAGCAGCGGATGACCGTGGGCCGCGCTCGGGCGGGGGGCCGGCCACAAATGCGGCTACGAATACACGAATGGGGCACGAAGGCACAAATGGGATACGAATGCACGAATGCGGTGCGGGGCGCCGGATGACGACGGCCGGCCGGGGGGCGCAGAGGGGCCATCCGCAAATGGGACACGAATCTGGAGAGGTGCGCCGGTCCAAGGCCTGGGCCGGGCCGACGTCACGCCCTCGTTGCACCAAGGGCGGGCCCTGCATTATGTCTTCGTGCCATATTCGTGGAGGGGGCACCCCGGTATGCATTCCCAACGGCGTAGAGCCTGCGCTCGATGGCTGGCCACGAACAGGTCACGAATGGACGTATGCGGTGCCAACGTGGCCGGCCGGGGAAAGTGCGATCCCTCTGGCTTTAAGCGGACCGTCACCTGACTGCGGCGACTCGCCCGACCTCCGAGGGATGAGCGGTTTGCACCATCCGCCTTCCTGGAGTATGATACCTCCGCTTGCCTCGGAAAGGACCACGGCACGGACGGAGGAGTCCCTGTGCAATCCAATAGAGCGATCGACCTGCACCCCAAACGCCTCACGCGGACGATCGTCCGACTCGCGGGCCCCGCGGTTGTCGAAAACCTTCTCGTGATGGCCGTTTTCTTCGCCGACACCCTGCTCATCGGGTGGCTGCACGACGATGTGGCACTGGCCGCCGTGGGATTGGGAAGCACCTTGATGTTCGTCGCCAACGGGCTCTTTGAGGCGCTTGCCGTGAGCGCCGTGGCCGTGGTCGCGCGGGCCTGCGGCGAAGGGGACCAAGTCCGCGCCGCACACGCAGCCGGCCAGGCGCTGCTCCTTGCGGGAGTCGCTTCCGCAGCCCTTCTGGGGCTGTTCTTTCCTCTAGCCCCGACCTTCTTCCGCTGGCTAGGGGCGGCGCCGCCCGTGGTGGAGCAGGGGGCCCGCTACATCCGCATCCTGCTGAGCACTTCCCTCCTCAGCTTCCCGATGATGGTCGCCAACGGCGCGATGCGCGGGGCGGGGGACACCCGCACCCCGATGTGGATCACGCTCGTGATGAACGCCTGGAATATCGTCTGGGCCGGGCTGCTCATCTTCGGGCCGGGGCCGTTCCCCGCCCTCAGACTCGCAGGGGCAGGTTGGGCCACCGCCAGCGCCCGCGCGATCGGAGGCGTCCTTGCGCTCGGGGCCCTCTTCGGCGGAAGGACCGCGTTGCGCGTGCCGGTCTCCGCCCTGTGGCCACCGGATCGAACGCTGCTCTTCAGGCTGGTGCGAATCGCCCTACCCAACCTCGGGGAAGCCGTTGTCTCGCGGTTGGGCTACACCCTCTTCATGCGCATGGTGAGCAGTCTCGGGACCGTGGCCTTGGCAGCCCACCAGATCGCCCTGCGGGTGGAATCGCTCTCCTTCATGCCCGGCTGGGGGCTGAGTGTCGCCGCCGCCACCTTGGCCGGCCAGGCACTTGGCGCGGGACAGGAGGAGCTGGCCGAACGGAGCATCCGTCGGACCCTGTTGCTCGCCACGCTCCTGATGGCAAGCATCGGCGGGGCATTCGCACTGCTGGGGCCACAGATCGTTTCGATCTTCGGGGCAACAGCCGAGGTCCTCACCCTGGCAGGGACGGCGGTGCGCATCGCCGCCGCAGAACAGCCCTCCATCGCCGTCCAGATGGTCCTGGCGGGGGGGTTGCGCGGCTCTGGAGACACCCGCACCCCCATGTGGGTCACCCTGGTCGGCACGATTTGCTTTCGGCTGGCCATCGTGTACCTCTTCGTCATCGTGCTCCGGTGGGGATTGCCAGGAGTCTGGTGGGGAACTGCGGCGGACTGGGCCGGCAGGGCACTGCTCCTCTGGGCGCTCTTCCGGCGCGGACGGTGGAAACAGCTCCGTGTGTAGTTATGTCAATATATCGAGCGGATCTACGTTCACCGTCCATCCAGACCCGAGGACCATACCGAGGAGCAGGGGGTGGACTCTGGGGGCCAGCAGGAGGAGCTGCCAGCGGTAGCGACCCCGGAAACGCGGGACGAAGGCAGGCGCCGGGCCGATGAGTGTCGCGCCCTGGGTCGCTTCAACCCGGCGGCGAAGATGGGCTGCCAGGCGGACAGTTTCCTCTCGGCACATCCCCTCGTCCGGATGCACGTAGGTGAGGAGAGCCAGCTGACGGAACGGCGGGTAGCCGTTCCGCTGCCGATAGGCCATCTCTTGGCGCACGAACGCCCGGTAGTCCTGGCGGGCGGCGGCTTGCACCGCGTAGTGCTCCGGATGGTACGTCTGAACGATCACCAGCGCCCGTTCTGCCGCACGGCCTGCTTCCCCCACGACCTGGCTGAGCAGCTGAAAGGTGCGTTCCGCAGCCCTCAGGTCCGGCAAACCCAGCAGCGTGTCCGCGCTGACCACCCCCACCAGCGTCACACGAGGCAGATTCAGCCCTTTGGCCGCTACTTGCGTGCCGACCAGGACGTCCACTCTGCCTGAAGCAAAGGCCTCCAGGATCTCCCGGTGCGTTTCCAGGTCGCGGGCTGTATCCTGATCCCAGCGCAGCACCCGGGCCTCGGGGAAAAAGGCTTGCACTTCGGCAGCCACCCGCTCCGTGCCCGCGCCGAAGTACCGGATGGCCGGACTGTGGCAGGCCGGACAGGTACGCGGGGGCTGCACCGTCCGCCCGCAGCGATGGCACAGGAGGGCGTTCCGATCCGCGTGGTAGACAAGTGGGACCTCGCAGCCGGGGCACCGCACAACATATCCGCAGGCCCGGCACATCACGAACGTGGCCGCACCCCGCCGGTTCAGCAACAGCACGGCTTGTTCGCCCCGCTCCAGCACCTCCCGCAGCGCGCGCTGAAGATCCCGGCTGAACATACTGCGGTTGCCTGCGCGCAGCTCTTCGCGCATATCGACCACCTGCACGCGGGGCAGCGACGGATCCGGGAAAGCTACGCGGACCCCGGCAGGTCCTTCTCGCACGCGGATCCGCTCGGGTAACTCCAGAAGGCGAAAGACCCGCGCCTCGGCGCGCCGGTACGACTCGCAGGAAGGCGTCGCGCTGCCTAGGATCACCATGCTTCCCGTCAGACGGGCAAGTGCCAGCGCAACCTCCCGTGCGTGGTAGCGCGGGGCAGGGTCCTCCTGCTTGTAGGACGGATCGTGTTCTTCGTCGACGACGATCAGCCCCAGCCGCTCCAACGGGGAAAAGACCGCCGAGCGCGCCCCGATCACGACGTCCACTTTCCCGTCCCGGATGCGGCGCCACTGGTCGTACCGCTCTCCCACCGAAAGTCCGCTGTGTTGCACCGCGATACGTCCGGGAAACCGAGCAGCAAAACGGTGCGCGAACTGCGTCGTGAGCACAATTTCCGGGACGAGGACGATCGCCTGGCGACCTTCCCGCAGGACCCGGCCCAGCGCGCGCAGATACAGTTCCGTCTTGCCGCTCCCTGCTACACCGTGCAGGAGGAAAACCTGATACCCTCCCTTCCCCAACGCCTCGTAGATCTCCCGCCAGACGATCCCCTGTTGCACGGTCAGCACGGGAGGAGGTTCGGGAAGCGGCACCGCGCCGGCAAACGGATCGCGGTACAGCTCGCGCTCCTCGAGCCGACACACCCCCGCTGCAACGAGGGCTTGGACGTCGCTGTGCGCTGCCCCGGGGACGATGCGCCCGATCTGCCCCAAGGGAAGCGCCCGGGACTCAAGGAGTGCCTCGAGCAGCGCAAGCCCGCGCTCGTCTGCCAGCGTCCGCCGCAGCGCGGCGGCGCGCTCCCGGGCGACCTCCGGCAGCACCGTGAGCCGGACGCGTGCGGGCCGTTTCTCGATGCGCAGCAGCCCTTTGCGAGCGAGCCCCCGGA
>JBMFPK010000016.1:15643-17293 GCA_049969155.1 Chloroflexia bacterium
GGCACCAGGGCCGTCGGGTCTGAGACTTCCAATCGACCGTCCGCACCCAGCAGTTCCCTCAAGATGGGGACCTGTGGAGCGAGCGAGCGGAGCTTCTCCGGACGCTCCGCCAGCACGAAAAAGCGATCTGCCTCGCGCCGCACCAGGCCGGCCTCCTCGAGGTGCTTCAGCGCGCTCCCCGTGGCTTTCACCTCCCTCTGCAGGATCCCCCACTCGCGCTCCCCAGCGGGAGCACGCGCCAACGCCTCCAGGATGCGCGCAGCCACCGACGGCCTCCGGCCGGCCTGCAGCTTCGCTCGGTACCGCGCGATATCCTCCTCGCTCCCACACAGCACCAGAAAGCGGTCATAGTGCGGGCGGGTCTCCGGCTCGGCGATGCGCGTTTCCCGCTGCAGCCAGCCTTGTCGCACGAGCCGGTGGAGCGAACCCGACACACTCTTGCGGCCCAGCTTCCGGCAGAGCTCGCGCTCCGGCATCTCGCCTCCGGCAGCGCGAAGCTCCTCGATCAACCGCTGCAAAGGCGGAGCCAACGCCTGCAGGTCACGGGAGCGCCCCCCCTCAGTCAGCACAACAACCCGGTACACGCGGGCAACCACGCCGGGCGGTACCATCGCGAAGACGGCTTCTGCCAGGGAGCAGAAGTAGTACTGTGCG
Organism: Chloroflexia bacterium; assembly: GCA_049969155.1. Lineage (GTDB taxonomy): Bacteria > Chloroflexota > Chloroflexia > DTKN01 > DTKN01 > DAOTVY01. The sequence continues at coordinate 16,298 of JBMFPK010000016.1, forward strand.
ATCCAGGACGCGAGCCGGAGCTGCAGTTCCGTAACCACGGGTCTCTGGTCGAGGATCCCCTCCAGCGGACGGGTGTCGAACTCCGGAGGCTTGTCGGAAAGCCCGACGACGATTGCGGGCAGGTGCGACCGCCGAAACGGGACCCACACGAGTTGCCCCAGCGCAACGCGCTCCCGCATCTCCGCGGGTACCGCATAGGAAAAAGGCCCCGCAACCCTTCGGCCCTGGCGCACCACCACGTCCGCGTACAGTTCGCTCAACGGTCCGTCCCCCCGAACCGTCCTTCCTCTGCCCCGCAAACCTGCGACAAGGACGCTGTCTCAAGGTGTGCTCTTAGGTTTCGTACGGGCTGCGCAAGCCCGACTTCCGCAGGTCCGTAAGAGAGCCCTCCATCGCCCAAGGGAAGGCCAGCGGAAAAGGCGACGGACAAGCGAAGCCAATCGCCCAGCGCGGCGATTCCCGCGACTGCCTCGCGCGTGACCAGCCGCTGACCTCGCCTCTCCATCACCCGCCCCCTCTCCTACAGCCACTCCTCTTCCTCTCGGGTTCCGCGGGTCGGCTTTCGCTCCCCAACAGCGCGGCCCGCTTCCGCAGCCGCGAAGAAGGCGCTCAGCTCACGGTACGAGTCGGGCGTCCCGTACTCCCGCGTCTGCACGACGACCGGCATGGGCACGGCGTGCCCCAGGACGATCGCCTGTTTGCGCGTCTCGAGGCGGGCCAACACGGAGCGAAGCCTCGACGCGCCCGACACGCCGGCCAGGATCGCCCCCACGTCTTTCTCGTCGTCCAGGAGGTAAGTGATACGGGTCCCGATCTGGCTCATCACCTCGTCATCAATGCTGCTCGGCCGCTGGTCCACCACGAGCAGCGTCACGTTGTACTTGCGCATCTCCCGGGCGATCGTCCCGAAAGCGGTCTGACGCGCCACCGCCGGCCCAAGGAACTTGTGTGCCTCCTCGATGACGATCACAAGCGGGCGAGGCGGTTCTGCCTGAT
>JBMFPK010000017.1:0-16382 GCA_049969155.1 Chloroflexia bacterium
GGCCGACGTAGCCGAACACCTCTCGCTTCGCCAGCGTCGTGAAGAGGCCCCCCGCTCCTACGATCTTGTGGACCCTCGGGATGGAACGGGTGCCAAACGCCATCGCAGCGATCGCCTGTGCCCCTCCGACGCGGAACAACCGATCCACACCTGCGACATATGCGGCTGCCAAGATAATCGGTGCGACCTCCGCGGTTTCCCTGCTTGGGGGGGTACACACAACGATCTCCTCGACGCCGGCGACGCGGGCAGGGATCGCCGCCATCAGGAGTGAGGAGGGGAGCGGCACGGCGCCCCCGGGAACGTAGATGCCCACCCGTTCCAGGGGAATCACGCGCTGGCCGCTGTAGCCGGCACCTTCGCAGAAGGTCCAAGAAGAAAAGCGCTGCTGCTCATGGAACGTGCGGATCCGCCGGGCGGCCAGGTCGAGCGCCTCGGAGATCTCCGAAGGCAAAGCGCGATAGGCTTCGCACCACCGCAGGCGGTCCACTTCCCACTGTTCCACCTCGACCCCATCGAGGCGTGCTGTCCAGGTGGAAAGCGCTTCGTCGCCCCGGTTGCGGACATCGGACACGATGCGTGCCACAGCCTCCTGTGGAGGAAGATCCTCCCCGAAGACGCGTTCGATAGCCGAACGCACAGCACGAGGAACGGACCTGTCGCCGAGGTTCCGCCGTGAGAGCAGCGTCCGCTGCGCCTCTTTCCAGTCCTCATAGCAGCGTATCGTTCCCATGGCCTCTCCCGAGCGTATCGTTGAGCGCCTCCATCATCGCACGGCATCGGGCCGGCTCTTCTTCGAAGATGTAGGTGACGGGCGCGACGACCACCCCGCTGCCGCCGATCGCCCGGAGTTCTGTGATCGCCTGGAACAGGCGATCTCTGCGCACGATGATGTGCACCGCGAACCACCCTTCCTTGCCCTCCCGTACGACGACTTGGGAGATGGTCGGTCCCTGCAAGCCCCCGAGCGTCTCCTGGGAGAACATCCGCTCGGCAATGGCCTCCGGAGAAGGCCCGCGCATATTGGCAAAGATTGCCACGTGGTCCAGGGCGCGGAGATGCGCCTCGATGAACTCGAGCAGGCGCCGCGCGACTTGCAGCACTTCGGATCGCTCGCGCAGGGCAGTCCGGTGGGCGATCAGCACCGCCTGGGAACGGAGGATGGTTCCGTCGTCGAGTGGCCGCAAGCGGTTGTCCCGCAGGGTCTGCCCGGACGAAACGAGGTCGGCGATGAGGTCTGCGTAGCCGATCGCGGGAGCGACTTCCAGGGTGCCCTCGGCCTCGATCAACTGGTAGCATAGGATCCCGTGTCGAAGGAGGAACTCCTCGGTGAGGTGGGGAAAGCGGGTCGCGATCCTCAGGGGCCGGCTCAGGGAAGCGCCGTAACGGGCGAGATCGCGCATGGAGCGCACTTTCCATTCTTCTGGCACTGCAAGGCAGAGGCGGCAGTGGCCGAAACCCAACGCATCGTGGAGCAGCAGGATGGAATCCTGCCAGTCCTGTCGCTCGGAAAGGACGTCGAAGCCTGTGATTCCAAAGTCCACGCTGCCCTGCAGGACGCTCACCACGATGTCGCGTGGCCGCTGGAAGAGGACGGTCAGACCGGGCAGACTGGGGATCCGTGCGGCGTATTGTCTCGGGTTGGTTTTCTCGACCCCGAGGCCACACGCATCCAGGAATTCCAGGGCAGCGTCGCTCAGGCGGCCCTGGCTCGGCAACGAAAGGCGGATATCTCTTCTTTGCTCCAAGGGAGGCTCCTCCTGTCGGGCGAAGCCGGAGGGCTTCCGGCTCTCGCGAACGGGCAACGTCGTTCCGAGCCCCGTCCGCGCGAGCGAATCAGCAGGTCAGGTGCAGGGCGGCAACCGCGCGCGTACCGGTCTTGACCAGTTGGTTGAAGGTCTGGCAGGCTCCGGGGGTGCGCATGGCGAGGAGCTGGATGCCCTCGGCAGCACAACGCGTTTCCGTTTCTGGGGTGACGCGCATGCGTCCCATCTGGCCGGTTCCCACCACGAGTACCTGGGGCCGGTAGGCCCACACCTCCTCCAGGTCCTCCGGGTGGAGTGTGTGTCCTTCCTGACGCCACCACCCCTCGCGGACGCGGTCGGGAAAGAGGATCAGGTCGGACCTGTAGGTCTTGCCCTCGACGACGATCACCCCGAAATCGCACCGCTCCACGTGCACCTGTTTCCTCCGCGCGCGGGCAGCCCTCCGAGTCTAGAGTTTATACCCGATCTGGCGCAGGAACTGCTTGCGCCAGCGAATGTCCTCGTCGCCTTCGATCCCCTGGGTGCGAACCCCGTCGATGACCCCCAGGATCCCGCGGCCCTGCTCAGTCTCGGCGATGATGACCTCGACCGGGTTCGCCGTAGCGCAGTAGATGCGACACACCTCGGGCACCTGCTTCACCGCGTTCAGCACGTTGACAGGGTAAAAGCCGGGGGCGAGGAACAGGATGAAGCAGTGTCCGGCGGCGAGGGCGAGCGCGTTCTTCCGTGCCAGTTCGAGCATGGCTTCGTCGTTGCCGCTCCAGCGCACCAACGCCTTGCCGGAAGACTCGCAGAAGGCTAGCCCGAAGCGAATGCCCGGCACGGCGTTGACCACGGCCTCATGGATGTCCTCGACGGTCTTGATGAAGTGGCTCTGCCCGAGGATAAAGTTCACATTGTCCGGCTTCTGGATCCGTACTACGCGCAGCTCCATCGAGACCTCCTCCTTTCACCGCCCAGAAGATGGGCAGATCACCGAGAACGGTGTGGTAGACCGGCAGGACCTCCTGCTCCAGGATGCGCTCCCAGTCCCAGGCGAGCGCCGAATCGAGCGCGCCCTGCCGTAAGCGGGCCCGCAGTTCCGGCGCGCGGGCCAGTTGTACCATGGCACGGGCGATCGATTCCGGGCCGTCTGCGCAGAGCACCCCGTTGTACCCGTTCCGGATCCAGCGGCGATGCCCGGGCGTGTCCGTACAGATCACCGGCAGGCCACAGGCGAGATACTCGCCCGTCTTCAGGAAGGGTTGAAGGTTGTGCCCGATCGGGTGGATCGGGATGTAGGAGAGTGCCACATCGGCGACCGCAAGGTACCGCGGAACATCCGCATAGGCTACGAGTCCTGCGAACACGATCTGTTTCTGGAGTCCCAGCCGCCGCACAAGCCGTTCCAGCTCGGCCTGGCGGGAACCCGTTCCCACGAACAGCAGTTGCAGGTCCGGTTCGGAGGCTGCTGCGGCCGCGAAGGCGTACACGAGATCCTCCGGCCGTCGCCGCTTCTCGAGCACCCCGCTGTACACAAACACGACCTTTTCCGGGTCCAGGCCCAGATGCCGTCGTAGTTGCAGGCGTTCCTCTGGCAGGAGGGAGCATGCAAAGCGCTCCAGCCGCACCCCGGGCCGCGAATACCCGGCAACTGCCCGGGCCCGCTCGCCGCCGAAGATGAAATCGGCGACTTCCTCGCTGATGGCCAGTACGGCATCGAAACAGCGGCTCTCGGCCCGAATCAGCGCCGCCAGGCCCCGTTGTACACAGCGGTAGGGAAGGAGGAAGGGCCCCGTCTGAATGTCCAATACCCAGCGGGTCGGTCGGCCGTCCCGTCCGACGGTGCGCACGAAGCGGGGCAACACCGATGCTCCGAGGACGTTGAACACGTGGACGAGCTCAAACGGCTCGTGACGCAGGATAGGGATCGCGCGGGCGAAAAAGGCAGGGTTCACAAAGCGCACGGCACTGTGGCCCGTGTAGATGCGGTGCACGTGGACCCCGTGCACGGACTCCTGTTGTGTTTCCCCCGGGCGCCTGCACGTGATCACGTGGGTCTCCCAGCCGCGCGCTGCCAGGCTCTGGCTGATCTCGTACAGCGGGGTGTACCCCTGACCCGGGTAGTATGAGCCGAACCAGACGAGACAGACCTTGGCAGACAACGGTAGCGGCTCCTCTCACCGGCGACGTGTTCCGTGCCATTCTACAACGCCCTCGGGCGCTGGTCAAGGACGGTTGCTGGAAGCTCTTTGCGGAGCCGAAGCCATCGTGCTTCCCCCAGAAGGAGGCCGGCCAGCCAGGCCGTGCGGCGCCGTTCGAGCCGGTACCCCAGCCGACGGTACAGCCGGATAGCTCCCTCGTTGCGGGCGCTCACGTCCAGCACCAGGGCCCTCTTTCCCCAAGAGCGCGCGATTTCCTCTGCCTTCTGCAGCATACACGTCCCGATCCCTCGGCCCCTCGCCCCAGGAGCAACGGCAACATCGGAGACGTACGCCTCGGAGCTCCGGCACGGCTGATCCAGCAGGGAGAGGTAAAAGAGTGCCCTCAGACCGCCGAGCAGCCCGAGTTCCTCGAAAAGGACGGCGGTGGCCGGCCAGAACGGTGCCTCAGGGTCCTCCCGCCGGCGCAAGGCGATCGTTCCGACGACCTGTCCGTTCTCTTCTGCGACGAACAATCCTCGCAGCACCCTTCCCTCGCTCTCCAGGGCCAGCGTGCGGCTGACGATTGTTTCTGCACGGTCGATACGGCCACCGAAGGCCATGTGGAACTTCTCCCCGAAAGCTTGCACCAGGATACTTGCCACCGCAGGCAGATCGTCCCGCGTTGCGGGCCGTACCGACGGATTACTCATACCGCAGCACCTCGTACACCGGCCACCGGGAGGCACCCCAGGCCGGTACCACAGCGGCAAGGATACTGAGCCCGATCGCAAACAGCCCCGCCCAGGCGAGGTCCGCGGCGCGGACCACGAGGGGCAAGTGGATCAGAGCGGCGCCGATGATCGAACCGAGCACGCTTCCTCCAGCGATGCCCCACGGAACCGCCAGCGCAGCCGCAACCGCTCCGCACAGAGCGCCTTCCGTGGCCAGCATCACCAATAGGTGGCGCCGTTGAGCTCCTAGGCTGCGCAGCACGCCGATTTCCCGCAGCCGTTCCCACACCGTCAGCCACTGGATGTTGGCGATCCCGACCGCCCCTGTGAGGCTGACCAGGGCCACCGTGGCATAGAGCAGCCCACGCACGATACGCGTTGCATCCCGGGCCTGCTCCACGCCCGTGCGAGCCGGCTCCGTTCCAGGGCCAAGGCTGCGGAACTTGCGCTCGATCCCCTTAAGCACGCGTTCGACGCCGCCCGGACTCGGATCGGAGCAGCGCACCGCGAACACCCCTACGTGGTCTCCCAGCCTCGCCATCTGCTGTACGGTGCCAAGGGCCAAAAAGACCTTCCCCATCGGGGCATCGCCAAGTCCGAAAATTGCCTCGTCGCGCACGATCCCGACCAAGTGGACGGGTCGCAGACGACCGGCGACCTCCACGTCCAGGGTGCTCCCGATGTGCAACTTCTGCCGCTGGGCCAGGTCCAGCGAGACCACAGCCCCATCCGTCTCCCCGGGAAGTAGCCATCGTCCGCCGGCCAGTTCGTACCGGTAGAGCGCGGTCTGCGGAGGGAGCCCCCAGAGGCGCACCAACTCCCCACCGACGACCGCGGAACGGATTTCCCATCCTTCCGCCTCGGTGACCCCGGGGACGGTGCGCAATTCCGCGGCAAAACCTGCTCCTACAGGTGCTTCGAACCAGACCCACGCGTCGGCTACATAGATGCGGAACAGGTCACGGATCGCGCGCTCCAAAGAGACCTCCGTGATCCGTGTGGAAAGAAAAGCTCCCACGGCGATTGCGGCTACGACCACACGGACCGCGGTGCGGGTGGGCCTGCGAAGGAATTCCCGAAAGGCCATCCCCCACCAGACCGGCAGATGGCCGCTGCTCCGGCCGATGGCCGGAGGTTCGGCGCGGATGCCGTAGCCGCCCAAGGCCTCGCGCACGGTGACGCGGCTGGCGCGCCACACGGGCAAGAGGGCGCTGGGCAGAGTGACCCCGAATCCCACGGCACAACCCAGCATCAGAGCTTTTGCGTCCAGCACGGGCAGCCCCACGTCGACGTTCAGGAGCCGTCCCAGGTATCGCAGGAGCAGGTATCCCGAGCCCCAGCCGAGGAGGATTCCTGTCAATGTGCCCGCGGTGGCAAACGCCATCCCGCCCTCCAGGTGGAGTCGCAGGACGACGCTCCTTGTTGCCCCGAGCGCTTTGAGGATCCCGATCTCGCGGACCTGTTCGGCAACCAGTGCCGCGAATGTGTTGCCGACCAGGAACGCCCCGATGACCAGGCCCAGGACGGAGACAGCAGTCATCAGGTGGAGCACCGTCCGGAGCTCGCGGTGCCCGGTAAAGGCTTCCGGGTGGCGGAGCTCGAGTTCCCCGTGTGGGGTCTGCCGCCGGTCGAGGAGGGCACGCACCTCAGCGGCTGCTTCGTCCAGGGTATGCCCCTCGCGCAGGCGAATCAAAAGGCGGTTGTCGCCGCGGGTGCCCAGAAACGGACGCACAGCGGAGGCAGGAAGATAGCCCACAGCGAGCCGCATGAGGGCAGACGAAGGGTAGTAGGGAGTGCGCGTGAAACCGCTGACCTGCAAACGCAGGGTTTCTCCCTCCGGGCCGCGGATCTCGACGATGTCGCCCAGCTCCACCGGCGCAAATTCGCGGACCGAGAGTTCGAGGGCGATCTCCCCTCGCTCCGGCGGGTGCCCTTCGATCCAGGACATCTGGTTGACCCGCACGGTGTCGAAGCTCTCGACCCCCTGGAGTTCGATGTCCAGCCAGTAGGAGCCGATGCGCCACTTGGAGAATGTCACGGCGCGGCGCTCGGCTTCGGCCACGGTCGGGAGCTGCTCCAGGGCACGGATCAGAGCCTCATCCGCATCCCAAACCCAGACCGTTATGTCGGCCTGCGAGTGGTGCTGGTAGGCGTAGCGCTGCACGCGAACCAGGGTACGGCCGGCCAGGGCAATGGCGACCACCCCTGCGACGCCGATGGCAATTCCGGCCCAAGTCAGCAACGAACGGCCGGGCCGTGCCCGGAGATCCCGCCAGATCTTCCTCCCGTAGAGGAGCATAGGGCGGAGCCTCGCTCGATCCCCGCTGCGGGCACATCCCTATTTCTGACCCCGCAGGGCGTACCCGCGCAGACGGGAAACAGGCCCTAGGGGCAAAAGTGGGTGCCCGTCTCTCCGCGCAGCGCCCGCTCCAGGTTTTCGGGATTCGTGACAATCGCCCGTTTGCCCCCGGACTCGAGGTATTCGATGATCGCCCGGATCTTGGGTCCCATACTTCCGGAGGGGAAGTGTCCCTCCTCAAGGTACCGACGGGCCTCTTCCAGACGCACTCGGTCCAGCCAACGCTGATCCGGTTTCCCGAAGTTCAGGGCGACCTTTTCCACCGCGGTGGAAATCAGGAACAGATCGGCTTGGAGGCTCCGCGCCAGCAGCGAGGAGGCGTAATCCTTGTCGATCACCGCTTCCGCGCCGACCAGGTTTCCTTCCTCGTCCTCGACGACAGGGATGCCTCCGCCGCCGACCGCGATGACGGTAATCCCCTGGCGGATGAGCGTTTCGATGGCTTCGAGCTCGATGATCCTCTTCGGCAAGGGTGAGGGCACTACTCGACGCCATCCCCGGCCAGCATCCTCTCGCACCGTCCAGCCCTCCTGTGCGGCGCGCTGGCGGGCCGTTTCCTCGTCCATGAACGAGCCGATCGGCTTGGTGGGGTTCTGAAAGGCGGGATCGTTGCGATCCACGAGTACCTGTGTGACCACCGTAGCGGCGGTTTTCTTGAGCCCGCGCCTGCTGAACTCGTTGTAAAGCGCCTTCTGCAACATATAGCCAATGGCACCCTGAGTATCGGCTCCGCACGAGTCCAGAGGCACCTCGTGCAGTTCGTGACGGGCCAGCTCGGAGCGCCGCAGGATGAAGCCGACCTGAGGACCGTTCCCGTGCGTGATGACCACGTCCCATCCTTCTTCGATCATCGCAGCGATGTGATGGCACGTTTCGGCCGCGGCACGGTACTGGTCCGGCACGGTCTGGTGGTTCTTGTCCTTGATCAGCGAGTTGCCTCCGATCGCGACGACAGCCACACCTTTCATGGGACAATCCTCCTACCAGTTTCCCATCGTCAGCGCCAGGATCGCCTTCTGGACGTGCAGTCGGTTTTCCGCGACATCGTAAATGCAGGAGCGCGGCCCTGAGGCGACCTCATCGGTTACCTCGTGTCCCCGATCGATCGGCATGGGGTGGGTAAAGATTGCCTGCTCCGAGCGCGACATCCTTTCGGCATCGCAGATCCATTCGGGGTACTGCATAGCCCGCTCGATCTCCTCCTGCTTGTGGAACGTGCCGTCGCGGTACGCCTGTGGGCTCATCCAGTGTCGGGAATAGACGACGTGGGCGCCTTCGTAGCCGGAATACGGGTCGTGCACGATCTCGAAGGAGCGGCCGTTTGCACGGCAGTTTTCCCGTGTCTGTTCGAGGACCTGGGGGTCTAGGTCGTATCCCTCGGGGTAGGCAAGGGTGATGTCCATGCCGAACCGGGAGGCGATCAGGAGTGCCTCCTGCACGCTGCACCAGGATCGTGCGAGAGCCCCGTGTCCCCAGGTCAACAGGAGCTTCTTTCCGCGAAGGACGGAAAGATCGACCGCCTTTCCGGGGCCTTCACGCCACCACTCCGCCCATCCCATGATGTCTGCCAATCCCTGGCAGGGATGGAACTTGTCGTGGGCCATCGAAATCACGGGGATGTCCGCCCAATACGCATACTCACGCAGGAGCGCGTCCCCTTCGCCGTACGCGCCGATCTGGTCTTCCAGGATGCGGATTCCGATGCCAGCCGCATAGCGGCTCATCACCTTTGCTGCATCTTCGATCGTCTCTCCGGCTGACACGGCGGTCTTCAGGCGCATGGATCGGGGCTCCAGGAATTGCGCGTGTCCCCCGAGTTCGGTCGCCGCGCATTCGAACGACTGCCGCGTGCGCACCGACGGATTGTAGAAAAACATGAAGAATGTTTTGCCCTGAAGCAGGTTGGACCAGCGCAGGGAATAGCGCTCCCGCTTCATGCGCGCTGCGAGTTCCAGCGCCTCTTCCAGGGCTTCCAGGGGCCATTCCTGAGTACAGATCAGATCGCGTCCGTACAGGTCCATCGCCTCCTCCCAGGAAAGAAAACAACCCTGGCGAATGCAGGGTTCGCCAGGGCTCTTCCGACTAGCGCATGGTGAGCGCCATAACCGCTTTCTGCACGTGCAGGCGGTTTTCCGCCTGGTCGAACACGGCGGACTGGGGCCCGTCGATAACCTCGTCCGTCACCTCAAAGCCCCGGTCGCAGGGCAGACAGTGGAGATAGATGGCTTCCGGATGGGCCAGACGCATCAGCTGCGCATCGCAGATCCAATGGCGGTTGCGTTCAAAGATCTCCTTGGCTTTCTGGGGGCTGTTTTCCCCGACGGGCGGCTGGAACATCGGGACCGCGGTCCAGGACTTGGGGTACACTACATGCGCCTCTTGCACTGCCTCGCGCATATCGTGGCAGACCTGGAAGGAGCCGCCGTAACGTGCCGCATACCCTTCACAAGCCTGAAGTACCTCGGGGTCGAGCTCCATGCCTTCTGGATGCGCCAGCACCACGTCCATACCCATCTTGGTGGCGGCGATGATCGCGCTCTGGGGCACTGCGCGCGGCTTGTGCACGCTTGGCGAATAGGCCCAGGACATGACAAAGCGCACGCCTCGAAAACCGCCGAACTTTTCCTTGACCGTCAGGATGTCCGCGAGCGCCTGGAATGGGTGGTACTTGTCGTCCTCCATATTGAAGACCGGGATATCGGACCAATAGGCGAAATTGCGGATCATTTCGTTCGCCGCGCCGTAGACCCAGTCAACGGGGTCGCCGTAGCAGCGGATGGCGATGGCGTGTCCCATACGCGATAGGACGCGCGCGACGTCCGAGACGCGCTCCGTTGTGTAAGCAATCTCTCGGCCCGGAAGGGCGGGCGTATAGATCTTTTCCGGGTCCAGGTAGTGCGCATGTCCACCCAGCTGGGTCATTCCGGCTTCGAACGAGTTTCGCGTGCGCAGACTCTGGTTGTAGAAGATCATAAAGAGGGTCTTGCCGCGGAGAAGATGGTCGTGCGGCTCACCGAGAGCGAAGCGTCGTTTCAGATCGAGGGCCACATCGAGGATCTGCTCTACCTCTTCGCGTGTCCATTCGAGCAAGGTGATGAAATCGCGACCGCGGAACGTTTCTGTTTTCATCCCGTTGTCCTCCTGGCGAAGCGGCGCCCTTGTGTCACCAATCTCTCTCGTGAGCCGCTCGACAGCCTGAGGCTTCTCGATCCACGTTTCGTGCTCCTCAGTTCAAATAAATGATAGCATAGGAGAACCCCTCTTGTCAAAGAAGCCAACTTGCCTTTCCTGCGCCGCTGTGCTATATTAACTCCCAGTCGTGCCCATCGTCACAAGGCGTGACGCCTTGGAAGAGCTACAGCAAGTGGGCGAAGGAGACGGTTGTTGCTCCGTGGGACGGTTGGGGGTTGCCGGCAGCGCGGCCGGCAGAGGAGGCGCGAACATGGAAACGATTTGGCCAAGGTGCCAGAAGTGCCACACGGGAGTGCTCGTGCCATTGTCCGACTATGGGCAGGATGGGGCCACGGTGTTGTTCAAGGCCTGGGTCTGTACGAATCCGGCCTGCGGCTTCAACCTGAAGATCCACAAGGGCAACCTGTACATCAACGAACCGGTCAGCGAGCGGCCTGGGTATGACCTGCGTTAGTCCGCGCGGGAGAACGGGAATCTGAGCGGGTCTTGGCGTTGAGGGGAGGCGCTGAAGCCCTGGACCTACCTTTGGGGCCGTGCATTGGGCTGTGTCTGCAATGCCTCGTACCAGACACGGAGGACTTCGGCCACACTCCATGCCTGGGCGATGCAGCCCCGCGGCGTGTGGGGAGGATCTCCGTCAAAGATTTCGCTGATCGTCCCCACCCCTGCGTCCTTTAGGTGGTCCAGGAGCGGGCGGAGAAGGGACCGGATGTCCGCCTGTGGGTCCTCCAGGCGGCGGACCGCTGTGATGTACGGTCCGATCCACCAAGGCCAGACGGTTCCCTGGTGGTAGGCTGCGTCCCGCTGCCATCGGTCCCCTTCGTAGCGCCCGTGGTATGCAGGGTCTTTGGGGGAAAGGGTGCGCAAGCCGACCGGTGTCAGGAGTTCCGCACGGACCGTGCGCAGCACGGAGCGTGCCTTTTCGCCCGTGACCAGCGGAAACGGCAGGGAAAGGGCAAGCAGTTGGTTCGGGCGAAGGGAGGGATCATCCCCGGCCGGCCCGTCGACGACATCGTAGAGGTATCCGCCGGGCGCGTACCAGAACCGCGGGAGAAAGTTCCCGCCTACCTGTTCCGCCAGGGTGCGGGCCAGGCTCCGTCCGCTGCGACGCCGCAGAAGCGCTCCCAAGGCGTCCAGCACCCGCAGTGCATTGTACCAGAGCGCATTCACCTCGACCGGCTTTCCGTGGCGCGGTGTGACGACCCAATCCTCGACCTTCGCGTCCATCCACGTCAGCTGCACGCCCGGTGTGCCGGCGCGCAGCAGCCCGTCCTTGGGGTCGACGCCGATTCCGTAGCGGGTGCCCCGCGCATGCCATTCGATGATGTCCACGAGGAGCGGATAGAGTTCCCGGGCCAGATCGAGATCGCCGGTGGCCCTGACGTAGCGGTGGAGCGCGACGAAGAACCAGAGTGTGGCATCGACGGTGTTGTATTCGGGGGTTTCCCCGGATTCCGGGAAGCGGTTCGGCAGCATACCTTGATCGACATAACGTGCGTAAGTTCGCAGTACGGCCGCTGCCTCTTCCGCGCGGCCCGTGGCTAGGAACAATCCCGGTAGCGAGATCATCGTGTCGCGACCCCAGTCACCGAACCAGGGATATCCGGCGATCACGGTGGCAGCCATCGAGGTGCCTGGCAGCGCGGGTTGTCCGCTCGGAGCCAGGTGCACGATGAAGGTGTCGGCCGCAAGGATCAGGGCGCAGGCCTCTTCTCCTTGGCCTGCAAGGGGACTGCGCTGAAGGAGTGCTTTGCGGCGTGCTTTCTCTTCCTCGAGCGCTCGCGCGGCATCCCACTCGATGCGGCCGTCCGTTTCGGTGGAGAGGATGACTGCCTGCGTCTCGCCAGGGGTCAGCTGACGGCGCAGGATGCCCGGGGCGTATAGATCTTCCGTATGCTCCAGCCCTCGCTCGCGCTCCTTCCTGTAAAGAAAGTTCCAGTACCAATAGCCGGTGTGGACGTGTTCCATTGCGGGTGCGGTGCGGATGGCAAAAGGGTGTGCGCCCTCGAAGGCTTGCAGGATGCAACACCCCACCCGGTCCTTCTCCAACTGCCGAAAATCCCAGTCCGCGCGGCCCCGAGTCACCCCGTGGAAATCCCGATAGTTCACGAGCGGCCGCAGCGTGAGCAGTACCGGCTCGGGGCTGCGGGTCAGGGTGTAGGTAAGATAGGTAGTGTTCTGCCCGTGGGCCATCCAAAGCCGCTTTTCGAGCTCCCAACCGCCGCCCCGGTAGATCCACACGGGAAGGCCGTCTTCCAGTCGGAACTCCTCCAGGTGCACGAAACCGCACGGGTGGATGGTCCCGGGGCCGTACTCGTTCGTCCCCAGTGCGTACACGACCGAGGCGGCTTCGATCTCCTCATCGACCTTCGAGACCAGCATCCATCTGGAGCGGGGGGTCCCAATGGCTGCCACGAGCAGACCGTGGTACCGTCGGGTGTTTGCGCCGACGATCGTGGAGGAAGCGTAACCGCCCAGCCCGTTGGCGACGAGCCACTCCAGGCCGAGCGCCCGCTCCGGGTCCCGGCAAACGCTTCGATCGAAAACGATCGGCATGCCCTGCCTCCTGATGGGGCGTGATGGCCAACCCCGTGTGGTCACCGCTTGGCTACAGGTACACGCAGGGTCACTGTGGTCCCCTGGCCGAGGGCCGAGACCAGTGTGAGGTGCCCACCGACCAGTTCTGCCCGCTCCCGCATATTCACGAGTCCGAAACTCCCCCGCTCGTCGTATCGCTGCAGCACCGATTCCAGGTTGAACCCCTTCCCATCATCTTCGATGTCGATCACCAACATTCCGCCCTTCTCTTCCCCGCGCACCCAGATGTTGCGCGCGTCCGCGTGCCGCAAGGCGTTGTTCACGGCTTCCTGCACGATGCCGAACACGCTGCTTTCGACCTGTGGATCATAACGATCCACGCTCTCATCAAAATGCACATGCAGCTGGGGCCCGCCTTCCTTCTGGTGGCGTTCGACGAAAAGGTGGATCGCGGCAGGCAACCCCTGGGTTTCCAGGATGATCGGGCGCAAGTCGAAGAGCAATGCCCGCATCTCGTACACGGCCTGCTGTGCGATCTCCGCCAGCCGGCCCAACTCCTCCGAGACAGATGGCTCCCCCGCCTGCATCAGCTTGCGGATGTACTCCACCTGCATCACGATGTGCACGAGGAGCTGTGCAGGGCCGTCGTGCAGCTCCCGTGCGAGCCTTCGGCGCAACTCTTCCTGGGCGACCAGCACGCGATCCCGGTCCTCGCTCAAACGCTCGTAGAGACGGATGCGCTCCAGCAGGACTGCTGCCAGGGCGGCAAGGAACTTTAACCTCTTGAGATCCTGGATGTCGAAGGGAGATACTCCGCCCTTGTTGACCGCCGCGATCACGCCGAGCGGCTGGCCCTGGAACTGCAGAGGCACGCAGAGCAGGGAACGAATCTCCGTCCCGTCGTAGCCGTCCACTTCGGGCGAGAAGCGCGGGTCGGCGGCAGGATCCTCCACAAGCAAGGGTGTGCCGCTCTGGGCGACCCACCCGGTGAGGCCCTGGCCCACCCGCACTCGCCTCCCGACGCCCCGATCGCCCAGCGAACCCGCGACGACCTGTAGCACAAGTTCATCGGTGTCCGGGAGCCGGAGGAAAAGGGCGCTCCCCTCGGCACCCAGGAGCGAGACGACTGAATTGGCGATCTGCTTCATCAACACGGCAGGCTCGAGTGTCGCAAGCAAGGTGAGCGTGATTTCCTGCAGCGTTGTGAGCGCAAAAATCTCCTGGTATGCCGAGCGCAGATCCTGCCTTTGCCTCTGGTATTCCAGTTCCAAAGACCGCAGACGCTCTTCCAGCTCCGCGAGCCGCGTCACGGAAGAGAGGCCACCAGTATCTTCAGCCATTGGCTCGTTCCTGCGAACGGGAGAAGGACCGCCCACAGACAGGCGGCAAGGTTCACAGTCCGGGGTTTAGCTCGCCTCTTCGGCCCCCTCGCCCGGCTGGGAGACGTACTCGCGGGCGGTTGCGATCCCTTTTTCGACCTGCTCGCGCAGCTCCGCCACCTGAGCGCGAGCCTGCTCTCCCAGTGCTTGCGCCCGCTCGCGGACCTTGCCGGCCGCTTCCTGCGCCCGCTCGCGCAGTTCGATCCCTTTCTCACGGATCTGTCGGCGGGTTTCTTCCCCGGAGCGCGGCGCGTAGGCCAGTGCCAACACCGCACCCGCGATCCCCCCGAGCAGGAACCCCAAAAGGAACCAGCCGAATCCGCCGTCCCGCCGTCCGTTCATGGTTGCCCTCCTCTGTCTTTCCCGCTCCGAAAGAGCGCCCGGATCCCTTCGCCCACGCCGGCCGCCCAAGCGGAGACCCGAATGAACGGGGATACCAGGCGTTCTCCCACAAAGTCGCCGGTCGCCTTCACCGTGCCCGCTGTCCCCTTGACCCGTTCGAGGACCTCGCTTCCTTGGTCCAGAAGGAGATCGACCCGCTCCGAAAGTCGCCCGATCGCCCACAGGAGCATCAGCAGAAGCAAGACCCCCAGGATCGCGGAGGATGCCGCCAGGGTGGCCAGGAACACGAGGCTCACATCGCGAACACGCTCCAGAACGCTTGCGGGCAGGAAGAAAAGCCCTACGAGCACTCCGACCATCCCTACGGCTGCCGCGATCGGCATCCACACCAGGGGCCGTGTCCACGATCGACGGGAGCGCTCTGGAGAAGATTCCTCGGTCATCACGACCTCCGGGCGACCAATCTCAGGGCCATTCTATCACATTCGCAGGCGGTACACAACCAGCAGCGACAACCAGGAGAAAAGCGTCGCTTCGGGCCAGGGAAAGCTTCCCAGCCAGAGCACCCGAAGGCCCAGTAGGTGTCCGATGCCGTAGCCGAGCAGCGCCCCCAGAAGGCTCGCCAGCCAGGCCGCAAGAAGCCCGCGGTAGCCCCGCCCGGTGACCACCGTATACAGTCCAGCGTACAGGGTTGCGAAAGCGGCGAGGAGCAATCCATCCACAGCGAACCAAGACATCGGAGACCCTTTCTTGCCGAAATACTCGGCTTGTAAAGCCATTATAGCACAGGCATCCCCTCTGCTCAAAGCGCCACGCCGGTTTGACAAATCGCATCATTTCTGCTATCTTCTGAGTACCCAAACAATCGGGACCCGGCTGTGCAGTTCGTCAGCCATTTGCTGCTTCCCCGACGGAGGAGGGCGGACCATGGGGCGCATCTACGATGCCATCGTGCAGTTCTTCAAAGAGGATGAATGGCCGTTTACCGAGATCCAGGGAAGGCCGATCCTGCGCACGGGTTTCGCGGGAGACAACGGCGAGTGGGTGTGCTTCGCGCAAGCGCGCGAGGAGCAAGATCAGTTCATCTTTTACTCCATCCTCCAGATCCGAGCATCGGAGGATAAACGCCCGGCCATTGCCGAGTTCATCACCCGCGCGAACTACGGGATGGTGATCGGCAACTTTGAGATGGACTACTCGGACGGCGAGATTCGCTACAAGACCAGCATCGATGTGGAGGGCACGGAGCTGACCTTCCCGTTGATCCGCAACCTGGTCTATGCGAACGTGCGGGTGATGGATCGGTACCTTCCCGGGATTATGCAGGTCCTCTACGCGGATGTATCCCCCGAGGAAGCCATCCGCGCCATCGAAGGGTAGGGAGCGCCCTCAGGTCCGTGGATACCTGCCGAGATCGCTTCAGGTGACGCGTCCCGGTGGCGTGAACTGTAGGATCCGCTGATGGGGTCGCACGTGGCGTGCGACCTCGTCTTTCATCAGGTTCCCGGATACGTGCATGAGGGTGTCGTGAAAGACGGGATCCTTTTGCATGCTGGCCTGGCAGGGGTAGTGGTGGTGCAGGAGGCCCGCCTGTTCGACCGCATCGTCCGCCGAGAGGCCAACGAGGTGTTCCGCCACGAAACGGGCACAGCCGCACGAGGCATCGCGCAATACAGAAACGGAGGTGATCCGGCGGGTTTCCGGGTTCACAGCGATCTCGAAGGCGGGCCGGCCGAAATGCCGTGCAAAGGCCGCGATTCGAGCGTCTTCCACTGGTTCCTGCTCGTTGCGCAGCCCACTGGTAGCCTCCGTCAGGGAACAGAAGGGACGAGGGCAGACGACGCTCACACCCAGGTCCCTGAGCCACTTTCGCAATTGGTTTGCAAGTCCGCGGGGCAGCCAGGCGTTGTTGTCCGCCGGGGCGATCACCGCGCTTGCCCCGGTACGGCGCA
>JBMFPK010000018.1:0-16326 GCA_049969155.1 Chloroflexia bacterium
CTCCTGGGTCAGGTGGTAATCCACGCGCCATTTCTCCGGGGCGAGGGAGGCTTCCACGAGCTGTGGATCGAAGGCCTGGAGGTATTCCACGATCACGCGGGCCGCGTAGGATGGATCTGCACAGGCCCGTTCCACAGCGAGGACGTGGGCCTTGAGCACACGCTCGACCGTCTCGGGGTGGTCCCGGAGCAGATCGCCGCGCGCCACAACGACACAGCAAGGGTGGTCCGGCCATTGCTCGGTGTAGTAGCCCAAGATGTGACCCCAGCCTTGGCGGACGGCGTCCGTCATAAACGGCTCGGTGTTCGAAGTGGCATCGACCTGGCCGGTCTTGAGGGCGCTGATCATGTCGCCGAGCTTCTGGAAGTAGACCAGGGTCACGTCCCGGCTGGGATCGAGGCCGTGCATTTCGAGCGCCTGTAGCAGGAGCACATCCAGGATGGAGGCGCGGATCGTCGCAATGCGTTTGCCTTTCAGGTCTGTCCAGGTCGTGATGCCGCTATCGCGGCGCACGAGGAGGCCGTCGCTGCCGCGGCCGGTCATCGCCACGATGCGCAGGTCGGCCCCGTGGTCGATCGCGGTGATGGCGGTGGTTACCGGGATCGCGCCCATCTGGAGGTCGCCGCGTTGGAGCGCTTCGACGATCTCGGTGTTGCTGGGGATCAGGCGCACGGTTGCCTCGAGCCCCACCTGGCGGTAGAGCGCCTCCTTGTCCGCGATGTAAAAGGGGACGTGGTCATTGGCCGTGCGCACACCGATCTGCACCGGGGCGGCCGGCTGAGCCCGCCCGCAGGCAGCAAGGAGCAGGGCACAGAGCACGACGATTCCCAGGGTCCTGGCCATCTTGTTACCTCCTTGTAAAGAACGGGCACCCAGCGGAATTCCCAGCTGGGTGCCCCGCACACGGGCTAGTCATGCTGGACCATTGCCATTATAGCACAACCTGAGCTTCACCCTCCGGCAAGGTCGAGCCACCGGCTTTCAACGCACCCCGGATGCGACCGACCCGGTCCTGTGGCGCCTGCTTTCCGTTTCGGACTTGAGCACTGCAGGCAGATAGACGACCGTCCGAGACGGGGGCACGATGGCGATTTGGACGACTGCTGGGGCGGAATCCAGTTCTCCATCGTTCACGACAAAGGTGAAGAGATCCGCACCGATGTAGTCCGGATCCGGTGCATAGGTCAGATGGGGCGCCGTCCCGGAGAGCGTGCCGTGCGTCGGGCCGGAGACGATGCGGTAGATCAGTTCGTCCCCCTCGACGTCCCAGCCGGCGAGGGTAATCGCGACCGTCTGCCCCTGGACGACGCTCACGGTCTGGGAATAGGCCACCGGTGCGTCGTTCACCGGCAGGACCGTGATGGTCACCGGGGCCGGCTCCGAGTTGACCAGGCCGTCGTTCACGATGAAGGTCAAGGCGTCGGGGCCGTAGTAGTTGGCCGTGGGGGTATAGACCAGGTTTGGCGCCGTACCGCCCAGCGTTCCGTGGAGCGGGCCCAGGACCACGCTGTAGGTGAGCGGGTCGTCGTCCGGGTCGGAGCCGGCCAGGGTGATCGCCAGAGGGGTATCCTCGGTCGTGGTAACGGCCTGAGGGTAGGCTACAGGAGCGCCGTTGCCCGGGTTCACGGTGATGCTGACAACAGCCGGCTCCGAAGGGACCCGGCCGTCATATGTGACAAAGGCAAAGGCGTCGGGGCCGGAGTAGTTGAGCGTCGGCGTGTAGGTCAGGTAGGGCGCCGTGCCGCCCAGGGTGCCGTGCTGCGGCCCCGAGACAACGCTGTAGGACAGGGGATCGCAGTCCAGGTCGTAGCCGCTCAGGACGATGTCCACCGGGGTATTCTCGTCGGTGGACACCGTCTGCGGGATCGCCGTGGGAGGGCGGTTCGCCCGGGCGACGATCACCACGTCGTCCACGGCGGCCTCGACCAGGCTGTCGCTCCCCCCGTCGGCGGCCTCGATCAAGAGGTAGATCGTCTGGCCGGCCCAGGCATTCAGGTTCACGGTCTTGAGCGACCAGAACCCGTTGTCGTTCTCCGCGGCGCCCAGTTCCTCGAACACCGTCGTCGTGGTCGTGCCCACCACCTTGACCCGCAAATAATCGGCCGACGAGGAGTTGCTCCCGTGGGCCAGGTAGTAGCGAAACGCCAGCGTCAGGGAATCGGTCACCGGGAGCGCGATGGCGGGGGAACGGATGGAGGTCACTCCGCCGTCGATGTCGTAGCTGTTCGCGTTGGTGCCCGCCAGCCGCCCCGTCACGAGATCGTTCACCCCGCTCGTCGTCGTACCCAGTTGTTTAGGCCCGCCGGAATAGGTATCTTCCGGATCGCCCCGTTCCCAGAATCCCGAGGTTGCCGTGTCGGATCCGTAGGGATTGGGAACCCAGCCCCGCTCGGTCTCCAGGTCGTCCTGCCAGACCAGCGTGCCCTGCAAAGGGGCGATCACGGTATAGGTGAAATCCTGGCTGGCTGCGTTGCCCGCATAGTCCCGCACCGTCACGTGGACGGTATGCTCCCCGCCCTCGGAGGGGAACGAAAAATGGGAGTCGGGGATGAACCCCAGGTCCACGTAAAAGTCCCGGCAGGTGTAGTTCCCACACGTCGGCGGCACCACGTAAAAGTCGTTCACGTAGGCATACCGGTCGGCGCCGCCGGGCAGGGTATCGAAGCGCCAGGTGGTGTGCACCGGGCCACAGTCTACAGAAAAGGTGAACTCCCACGGCGGCAGCCAGTAGACATCGTCCAGGATCAGGTCGCGGGCACGGACGTAGAGGCTGTAATCGCCCTCCACCTCGTTTCCGGGATAGAGCTGGCCGTCCTTGAGCAACCCGACGGCCTGGATCTCGGGGCCCACTGTGTCCGGCAGAGGGACGTGGAACTCGAAGCCGTTCAAGTACACGCCCCCGGCTCCCAGGATGTTCAGGTGGATGTGGTTGAACTGCTTGCCGAACGACCACACCGGCCAGTAGACGATGTTGCCGATGTAGGTATCGGGCGGGATAAAGCCGCCGTTCACGGGATCCTGTAGGTACTCGTAGTATTTGTCCCAGATGTACTGGGGGATGGTCGTATGGTCAATGTGGTGGTATTGCCAGATGTAGCCGTCTGGGTCCAAGACGGCCACTTCCCAATACAGGTCGTTACCGGGCTGGTAGTTCTCGATGTTGATCACCTGGCCGCCGGAACGGTTGTAGACCTGCGTGCCGTAGATCTTCATCATATCCATGCCGTGGTGGAAGTAGGGCGTACCCCCATAGTTCTGGTAAGACTGCATGTTCCAGCCGATCGAATCGAGGGCAAAGGGCCATTCATAGACACCGTGGTCATGGGAGTACGGGTCACCGGTAGCCAGGTGCAGGTAGTCCGGATGCCAGGAATGCTCGATCTCGTGGTCCCGATACCAGAGTTCGGGGTCGATCCCTTCGTCGAACTGCACCGGGCCCTGGGCCTGCGTAACCGGCACAGTGGAGAGCTCTCCCAAGCCGGCCGCCAGCAGCACGGTGACGAGGAACAGGGCAAGAGCGCGGTGCCACCCAAATCCGCGAAAGGCATTTTTCATGGTCCACTCCTCAGCGGCGTTGCCATTCGAATGCCATTCGAAAGGAGGAAAAGTCCGCGACCATTGTACAACGGGCAACGCTGGCGCGCAACATCACCGCCGTTCTGCAAAGCGCCGTCGCAGAGATGCCCGGTGCGATCGATCCGCGAATGCGGAACACCTTGCGGGATCTGGTTTGGGCCATCGCCGTTTGTGGCACCACGCGCCTGAAAGAACTGGCCCAGGCGTTGTGGAGAAAGTGCCGCGCCCGGTTTCTCGAACACGCCTCCCGAGATTCGCAGCCAGAACGAGGTGGAGGAAGCAGCCCTGGAAAAGGCGATCGTCCTGGTAGGAGTCCCCGCCCCGGTCATCGGCGACCGGGGGTTGAGCCCAAGACGCGGCTGCCACGCCTTGTATGGCATGCGCCGCGACATCCACGTCTGGTTCCGCGGGGAATGGCGCAATGTGCTCGAGGTGGCTGAGAGCTTGCCCCTGCCGGGGCCGGCCACGCTGGCAGCGCATTCGTGCATTCGTGGCTGGCCCCCCTATGCGGCCCGAGGCGTCGTCCTTGGCCTTTCAGGAAGATCGGGATGTCCGGCGGCTTGTCCCTAGATCGTTTGTCGGAAACTGGAGGGGCTCGGTTTGCGTGCCCAGCACCGATGGTGTACAATGCGGCTGCGGCGGCGAGCCAGGAGGTGCGCGATGGCTGAGCGTCCCAAGCTGGTGCTGATCGACGGGCACGCCCTGCTGTATCGGGCGTACCACGCGCTGCCGGCAACCATGATCACCTCGAAGGGAGAGCCGACAAACGCGATCTACGGCTTTCTCTCCACCGTGCTCAAGGTGCTGGCCGAGGAGGACCCGGAATATGTGATCGTCTGTATGGATCGGGGACCCACGTTCCGGCACGACCTTTACCCCGAATACAAAGCCCACCGCGCCAAGATGCCCGACGATCTGTTCCCTCAGGTGGCGCGCACCGAGCAAGTGCTGCAGGCCCTGGGCATCCGTGTCTGCGGGCTGGATGGGTACGAGGCGGACGACCTGATCGGCACGCTCGCCCGCCAGGCGAAAGAGGCTGGCCTGCAGACGATCATCGTCACTGGGGATGCGGATGCGCTTCAGTTGGTGGACGAGCAGACCCATATCTTGGTCCCCGGCCGCAAGTACGCGGACACGCAGCGCTACGACCCGGACACGGTGCGGGAGCGATACGGCTTTTCCCCCCGGCAGCTGGTCGATTTCAAGGCGCTCAAGGGCGACCCTTCCGACAACATCCCCGGCGTCCCCGGGATCGGCGATAAGACGGCCCAGGACCTCGTCGTGCGGTTTGGGGACCTGGACGGCGTTTACCGCAACCTGGATCAGGTGCCCGAACGGTACCGCAGGCTGCTCGAGGCCCATCGGGACCAGGCCTTCCTGAGCCGGGACCTCGCGACGATCCGCACAGATGCGCCGGTAAAGCTGGAGCTGGAGAAAAGCCGCTTCGGCGTCTACGATGAGGCAGCCGCCCTGGCGATCTTTCGCGAACTGGAGTTCCGTAGCCTCCTGAGCCGCCTCCCGAAGCCGCGGAAAGAAGCGGAGGTGCCCGCGACCACACGCCAGTTGCCGCTCTTTTCCGAGGAGGGGGCACCCCCGGTCTACCAGATCGTGCGCGACCGGCAGGCACTTGCCGACATGCTCGCTGCCCTCGGGCGAGGGCCTTTCGCCCTAGACACGGAGACCACCTCGCTTCAGCCGCTCCAGGCAGATCTGGTGGGTCTGTCGTTTGCCGTGCCGGGCGGGAGGGCTTGGTACGTGCCGGTGGGCCACCGGGATGCCTTCGGCCGGCCGCTTCCTGGGCAGCTCCCCTGGGAGGAGGTGCGGGAGCTTCTGGCGCCGCTCCTGGGCGACGTGACCGTCCCCAAGTATGCGCACCACGCCAAGTTCGACATGCTCGTGCTCCTCGAGCACGGCCTTCCGGTGCAGGGAGTCGTCTTTGACACGATGATCGCCGCCTATCTCCTTGGAGGGCGGTCGGGGCTCCCGGCCGAAGAAGGGGAACCGGCCCTGAGCGCCGCCCAGCGGGCGGATCGCTCGGTGGGGCTGAAGAACCTGGCCTTCCTCTACCTGGGCATCCAGATGAAGGAGATCGGCGAGATCCTGGGGAAGGGGAAGGGGCAGCGCACGATGGACCGCGCAGCGATCGAGGAAGTCGGACCGTATGCCTGTGCGGATGCGGATATGACCTGCCGCTTGCAACAGGTCCTCGCCGCCCGGCTGGCCGAGGAGCCGCAGTTGCTGCGCCTCTTCACCGAACTGGAGATGCCGCTGGTCGAGGTGCTGATGGAAATGGAGCGCACGGGTGTGCGGCTGGACGTACCGTTCCTCCAGCAGATGTCGCGCCAGCTGCACGAGGAAATGGTGGCCCTCGAGAAGGAGATCTACCGCCTTGCAGGCCACCCCTTCAACATCAACTCCACCCAGCAACTGGGGGAGGTGCTGTTCCAGGAACTCGGCCTTCCGACCAGCGCCACCAGCCGGCTGAAGTCGGGCGGTTACTCGACAGCGAGCGAGGTGCTGGAGAAGCTCCGGTCCGCTCACCCGATCGTCGAGGCGGTGCTGAACTACCGGGAGCTGGCCAAGCTCAAGTCGACCTATGTAGACGCGCTTCCCCTGTTGGTCAACCGGCGCACGGGCCGGGTGCACACCTCCTTCAACCAGACGATTACTGCGACCGGCCGGCTCTCCTCCTCCGACCCGAACCTGCAGAACATCCCGGTGCGCGGGGAGATCGGACGGCAGGTGCGCCGCGCGTTCATCGCGGACCCCGGTTGGGTGCTCCTTTCCGCCGACTATTCCCAGGTGGAACTGCGCATCTTGGCCCATCTCTCGCGCGACCCCGGGTTGCTCGAGGCGTTTGCCCGTGGCGAGGACATCCACGCGAGTACGGCTTCGACCCTGTTCGGTGTGCCCACGGATCAGGTGACCCCCGAGCAGCGTCGTGTGGCCAAGACGGTGAACTTTGGCCTGATGTACGGGATGAGCGAATACGGGCTGGCCCAGCGGCTGGGGATCGAGCAGGAGGAAGCGGCGCGCTTCATCGAGACCTATTTCCGCCGCTATCCGGCGGTGCGGCGCTACCTGGAGGAAACGGTACGGGAGGGACGTCGGCTGGGGTACGTCTCCACGATCCTGGGGCGACGGCGCTACATCCCCGAGCTGAACGCCACCAACCGCAACGTCCGGGCCGCCGCCGAGCGGGAAGCGATCAATGCCCCCATCCAGGGGAGCGCGGCGGACATCATCAAGATCGCGATGGTGCGTCTACACCGGGCGCTGAAGGAGCGAGGGCTGCGCAGCCGGATGCTCCTCCAGGTGCACGACGAGCTTGTGCTCGAGGTGCCCGAAGCGGAAGCCGAGACGGTGCTGCCGATGGTCGTCGAGATCATGGAAGGAGCCTATCCGCTCGCCGCACCGTTGCGGGTAGAAGCCCATACAGGTCCCACCTGGGGAGATCTGAAATAGCCGGAGCAAACGCGATGCGACGAACCCTTCTGGCCCTGTTTGCCCATCCGGACGATGAATCGTTCGCCACAGGAGGTACGCTGGCGCGCTACGCACGGGCTGGTGTACGCGTGGTACTGGGTTGCGCGACGCGAGGGGAAGCGGGGATCGTGCACGAGGAAGGGATGCCCCAGCCGGAGGACATGGGGCGGGTGCGCGAGGAGGAACTGCGCTGCGCGTGCCGCGTGCTCGGAGTGGAAGAGCTGCGCTTCCTGGGATACCGGGATTCCGGCATGGCCGGGGCTCCGGACAACGACCATCCCTTGGCGTTGATCCGGGCGGATCCGGAGGAGGTGGTGTCCCGGCTCCTGGTGCTGTTCGGCGAGTTCCATCCGGAGGTCGTCATCACTTTCGGTCCGGACGGCGGCTATGGCCACCCGGACCATGTGGCAATCCACAACTTTGTCCGGCTCGCCTGGGAGCGCGCGAGCGAGACCGGGCACCCGCCGCGCAAGCTCTATTTCCTCGCCCGCCCCCGCTCGGCGCTGCGCCGCCTGCGCCAAAAGATGTGGGAACTCGGCCTGATCGATCGCCCGCCGGACGAAGAGGAGATCGAGCGGTTCGGCCTGCCGGACGACCAGGTGACGACCCGCTTGGACATTCGTCCCTATCTCGAGATCAAGCGGCAGGCCCTGCGTTGCCATCGCACGCAGCTCCCTCCGAAGAGCCCTTGGCTCCGGCTCCCACCCGAGGAGATGGCCGAGCTGTGGGGGGATGAGTGGTTCACGTTGGCGGCGACCCGGGGTGTGCCGTTCCAGGCGTTCGAGGACGACCTCTTCGCCGGACTGGAGTAGTCGATGGCCGGGCGCAGGGCAATCTCGTTCCGCTCGCTCCTCTACATCGCCCTGGCTGTGCTTTTCCTGCTTGCGGTGGTGATCCGCTGGGACGAGGCGGTGCATGTGAGCCGCGTCCTTGCCCGTTGTTCGCCTGGAGTGCTCGTGCTGGCCTGTCTCGCGCAACTGGGTTACTACCTCACCCAGGCAGGGCTCTACCAGCAGATCAGTCGCTCGGCCGGCCTCTCCTACCGCTATCGGCATCTTCTGCCGCTGGTGATCGTGTTGCCGTTCATGAGCGTGGTTGCCCCGAGCAGCGGCGTCTCGGTCATCGCGCTTCTTGCGGACGACGCCCGCCAGCGCGGGATGCGCGCCGAACGCGCGATCATCGCTGGCGTCACCTACGTCGCCTTCTGCTACTGGAGCCTGGGGATGGTGTTTGTGTTCGCGCTGGTCGACCTTTACCAACAAGGCCTGCTCCGTTCGTATCAGAAGTGGTCCGGCGTGGTACTCGGGCTGGGGCTGGTGGCGCTGCTGCTGATCCTCGGGCTGGCCGGCTGGGCGCCTGCGTGGCTGGTGGACCTTTTCGACGGGGTGCGCAAGGCGTTTCGCAAGGTACGTGCCCGCCTCGGCCGGCCGTCGGCGCGCCCGTTCCGGAGCGCGGAGACCGCCGTATGGCAGTTGCACCAGGCGGTACAGGAGATCGTGCGGCAACCTCGGCGCCTGGCCCTTGCAGCGCTTTGGGGCCTGCTCGGGCAGAGTGCAAGCGCGCTCGTCCTGTATCTCGTCGTGCGCGCACTGGGGCAGCAGGCGACCGGGGCTGTCGTCCTTGTCGGATACAGCGTGAGCAGCGTGGTGACCAACATTTCCCCGACCCCGCAGGGCCTCGGGTTCACAGAGGGCGCGATGGTGACCGTTTTGCGTTCCCTGGGGTTGCCGCGGGACGGTGCCTGGGCGGTTACCTTGGCCTACCGCGGGGTCGCGTTCTGGATCCCTCTTGTGGCTGGCTTTTTCCTGGTCCGTTCTCTGCCGACGTTCCGCGCTCGTGTGCCGGCAACTGCCGGGAAGCCGGAATCCGGGCATCCGCATCCCTCGCGGTCTGAGGGGGCGGCGAGCCACGAAACGCCGGAACAACCGACCCCGTAGCACAACGGCTAAGCCAGGGGAGTCGGGAGTCGTCAGCCGGGGCAGCGGGAGAAAGGCTTTGGGGGAATCTACCGCCCCGTGCGGCGGTACAGAGCGTAGATCCACGGGCAGATGGGCAGGTCCCAGGCGCCAGTGGTCCGCACGACCCTTCCCCCGAAACCCTGCTTGAAGCGGTACACGCCCCACAGGCCGTCCCGGACGTTCCTCTCCCGCAATCGGGCTCGCGGGTCTTCCCCCTGCGCCACGCGGTCCGGGATGCCCCAGAGGTCGTAGCGCGTGCAGCCCCGTTCCCTCGCCCAGCGCATGGCCTCCCACTGCAGGAGGTAGGAAGGCATATGCTCCTGTCCCTGGCTCCGGGATGCCCCGTACATGTAGATAGCCTCGTCTCCGAACGCCGCTGCCCAGAGGGCGGCGAGCACGGTCCCCTGCCGTTCGGCGAAAAACAAGCGGGCGGTGCCCGTCTCGTTGAACAGGGCGTAGAAGGCCTGGTAGTAGGGAAGCGTGTGGATGCCGAAGCGGTCGCGCCGTGCCGTCTCCTGGAGCAGCCGGTAGAAGAGCGACACCTCTCCCGAGCCCCTTGCCGGCCGCACGGTGACGCCGCGGCGCATCGCGAGGCGGATATTGTAGCGGGTCTTGGGTTTCATCCGTGCGAGGAGTGCTTCTTCGTCCGCATCCAGGTCGATCACCAGGGTGCTCTGTGGCTGCACCGGTGTCCCCGGTGAGAAGCCCAGCGTACCCAAGGGGAAGGGAAGGGGATGGGGATGGTTCGGCTCAATGCGCAGCAAGACGGCGCGATGGGAGCGAGCTGTATCCACCAGGGCTTGTGTCAGGAGGCCTACGGCCTCCTCGTCCGTCCAGTCGACGACCGGGCCGCGCGGCACGTAGGCCAAGGTGAAAAGGGGCCACCGCCGCAGCAGCATCTGGGCGGCGGCGCGGATCCTCCCCCGTTCGACCAGGGCCAGGCGCAGCGGTTTCCAGCCGAAGCGCGCCTTCAGTTCTCCCCAGGCGAAGGACTGCAGGAGGTGCCCCTGCGGATGCCCCGCGAGAAACCCGTCCCACTGTTCCCGTTCCCCCAGGCCGAACCGCTCTACCGGCATGGCGTGCCTTCCAAGAGCTCCACTTCGAGGGCCAGGACCCCCAGGGCTTCCTTCTCCGGAGGGTAGAGCGCCCGCAGCGCGGCGAGGAGAGCCTCTCGGTTCAGGTCCGGAGCGATGGCCTGGGGCGGCTCGTGCGCCAAGAGATCCTCGAAGGAACAGTACCGTCCGATCCGGCGGATACGCACTGGGTACCGATCGTTCAGGCGCAGGATATCGCCCGACTCCAGCCGCACGAGGTTTGCATAGGCCACGCGCACCTCGACCGTCTTGCGGCCCGAAAGGATCTGCTCCAGATACGGCTCGCGGATCCAGAGGACCTTCTCGCGCGGCATCAGTAGGCCCGTGCAAAGACCGCCTGGACGTGCGCTTCCGCTCCGCACACGACGCAGCGGCCGCTTCCCCCGGGCTGGTTGAGCGGGATGTTCCGGATGGTGGCCTTGGTTTCCTCTTTCACCTTGGTCTCGCAGGCTTCGGACCCGCACCACCATGCCCAGGCAAACCCGGTTTCCACCGCCTCGACCAGTCCTTGGTAGTCTTCGGGATAGCGGGTGTGTTCTTCTCGGAAGCGCAGCGCGCGCTCGAACAGGTTCTTCTGTACCTCGTTGAGCAGGGTCTGCACGCGCTCCCGGAGCCCGGCAAGTGGAACGGCTTCCCGCACGCCTTGCAGGTCGCGCCGGGCGATGGTCACCTGGTTTGCCACCGCATCGCGCGGGCCAAGCTCCAGGCGAAGCGGCACACCGCGCATCTCCCAGTCGTTGAACTTCCAGCCAGGCGTATACCCTTCGCGGTCGTCCAGGCGGAAGCGCACCCCCTCCAGTATCTCCTTGGCCTGGTGGGCGACCTTGAGCACTTCCGCCCGTTCGGCCTCGTTCTTCCAGATGGGGACGAGTACCGCCTGGATCGGTGCCAGGCGCGGCGGCAATATGAGGCCCTGGTCGTCGCCGTGCACCATCACGATCGCGCCGATCATCCGTGTGCTCACCCCCCAGGAGGTCTGCCAGACGTACTCCTGCTCGTTGCGCTCGTTGAGGAACTGCGTGCCAAAGGCCCGGGCAAAGTTCTGCCCCAGGAAATGGGAGGTGCCGGCCTGCAGGGCCCAACCGTTGCCCATCATCGCCTCGATGGAGTAGCTCTCCACCGCTCCGGCGAACTTTTCCGACTCGCTCTTGCGCCCGGTGATCACCGGGATGGCTGCGTCGTTTTCCGCAAAGTCGCGGTAGATCTCGAGTATGCGGAACGTTTCCTCACGGGCCTCCTGCTCAGTGGCGTGTGCCGTGTGGCCCTCCTGCCACAGGAACTCGGTCGTGCGCAGGAAGAGGCGGGTGCGCATCTCCCAGCGCACCACGTTGCACCACTGGTTGATCAACAGGGGCAGGTCCCGGTAGGAACGGATCCACTGCGCGAACATCGCGTTGATGATCGTCTCCGAGGTCGGTCGCACGACCAGGGGCTCTTCCAGTTTCTCTCCGCCTCCGTGCGTGACGACGGCCAGCTGGGGCGAGAACCCCTCCACGTGCTCCGATTCCTTCTGGATGAACCCCATCGGGATAAAGAGCGGGAAATAGGCGTTCTGATGGCCGGTTGCCTTGAAACGCCGGTCCAGGCCCTGCTGGATGTTCTCCCACAGGGCATAGCCGTACGGGCGGATCACCATGCAACCGCGCACCGGTGCATAATCGGCCAGTTCCGCCATCTGGACCACGTCGGTATACCATCGGGAAAAGTCCTTGCTCCTTGGGGTAACCTTCTGTGCCATCCTTCTGCCCTCCGCTTGCTCCAAGCATGGAACCCACTGACTCAATGGACCCGTCGGATCCCCGTCTGAAGCCAATCCAGGAAAGAGTGGGATGTCCCGGCGAGCACAAAGCCGACCGCGAACTCCAGGAAGCGCCGCGGATAGCGCAGAGCGAGATCGTGCCAGAAGCGGTGCCACCCGTTCAGCCACGCGATCCCTGGGCCCCCGAGGGCCTGCAATCCCAGACACAGGCCTACGACGGCGACCTCCATCATTCCTGCAAAATACAGGGCGCGCAGGAGCGGGCCCACGACCAGTCCGTGCGAAAGCCAGCTCCGGTGAGCGATCAGCCGCTCGTAGGGCCACCAGAGCCAGCGCAGTGGCCCCCAGCGGTGTGCCGGCTCCCCCGACACATCCAGGTCGCAGGAGAACATCCATCCCGAAAGGAGGTGTCCCCCGCTCACCATCGCACAGGACAGCCACCGGTGGTCCGACGGAACGGCCCAGGTGGCCGGGATGAGCAGCACGGCCCCCGCCAGGGTGACGGCATCGTGTACCCGTGCCTCGGGCATTCGCTTCCCTTCCTGCCAGCCCTACGCGGGCCGGGAGGGTCGCCGCACCTCGTGGCAGTGCCGGCAGCGCGCCTCGTAGCGCTCCGCAGCGCCGACCAGGATGACCGGATCGTCATAGGACGCGGGTTCGCCGTCGATCAGGCGCTGGGTGCGACTGGCCGGCGCTCCGCAGCGCACGCAGATGGCCCGCAGTTTGTCGACCTCCTCGGCACGGGCCATCAGGAGCGGCATCGGCCCGAACGGCTCGCCGCGAAAGTCCATGTCCAGGCCGGCCACGATCACGCGGACGCCGCGGTTCGCCAGGTCCTCGCACACCTGCACGATGGTATCGTCGAAGAACTGGGCTTCGTCGATCGCGACCACATCGGTATCCGGATCGACCTGGGCAGCGATCTGGCCGGCGTGGTCCACGGGCACGGCGGCAGCGCGCAGCCCGTTGTGGGAAGCGATCTGCTCCGTGGTATAGCGGGCGTCCAGGCTGGGTTTGAAGACCTGCACCTTCAGGCGGGCGATCTGGGCCCGTCGCACGCGCCGGATCAGTTCCTCCGTCTTGCCGCTGAACATGCTGCCGCAGATCACCTCGATCTGGCCCCGCCGGGGTATGCTGCTCATCTTCCGGCTCCTCTCCACCGCCGTTTCCGGTCTAAGGCTAAACAAAAGGAGGAGGCCTACCGTTGGGTTGCCTCCTCCTTATGGATGTGTCCGACCGGCAGGAGGCAACTACTCGGCCTCCTCCGCAGGCAAGCCCTGCTCGTCCGGAAGTTCGATGATCCGCCGTGCCTGACGCCGCTCCTCTTTGGCCCGGCGGCGTTCCTCGGAGACCTGCTGCAGACGCTGGCTCGTCTCGACGCGCTGCATGAAACGCTCCACCTGGCCAGCGGTGTCCACGATGCGCTGCTCGCCGGTGTAGAACGGGTGGCACTTGGAGCAGATGTCCGTCTTTAACACCGGGCGCGTGGAGCGCGTCTTCCAGGTGTTGCCGCAGGCGCAGATGACGGTCGCTTCGACATATTCCGGATGGATCCCTGGCTTCAAAGGAGACCTCCTCAGAGGGTCGGGTAGACGCTCACGCGCTTCTGCTGGCGGGAACACGGCTCGAAACGCACGTACCCGTCGATGAGCGCGTAAAGGGTGTAATCGCGCCCCAGGCCAACGTTGTTGCCGGGTTTGATCCGGGTACCCCGCTGGCGAACCAGGATCGTTCCGGCGCGTACCCACTGCCCGCCATAGCGCTTGACCCCCAGTCGCTTCGAATGGCTATCCCGACCGTTCCGTGTGCTGCCAACGCCTTTCTTGTGGGCCATAGTCTTCCTCCTCGCCTGCTAGGCTTCGATGGCGTCGATGAGCAGGCGGGTCAACTCCTGACGATGCCCGGAGCGGACCCGGTACCGCTTCTTGGGCTTGTACTTGAAGACGACGATCTTGGGCCCGCGCTCGTGGGCCAGCACGGTGGCCCGCACCCGCGTGTTCGGTACCACAGGGGAACCGATGCGGACGCCTTCTGCGCCGGAGACCAGGAGCACCTGATCCAGCTCGACCTGCTGGCCGGCCTCGTAGGGCAAGCGCTCTACCAGGATCGTCTGGCCGGGTTCGACCCGGTACTGCTTTCCTCCCGTTCGAACGATCGCGAACACGGTCTGCTCCTCACGATGGGTTCGTCATTTTCTTTCGCAAGCATTTATGATAACAGATACAGCGTGCTTTGTCAAATCAGCGTGCGCCGTCCGTTTGACAGAGAGCCCCTCTTGTGCTAAAGTGTGGGCAGTTCTGTCCTGCACCTTTTCAACCCGGCCGGCGGAGGCGCCCGATGCCCGGATGCTAGGGCTACCCAGGGGGAAACCGGTGCAAGTCCGGTGCTGTCCCGCAACTGTGAGGGTGGGTCTTTCCACCCAAGCCAGGTCGCCCACCTCCGCCAGATCTCTTCTCCACCTTCGCGGAAAGGGGGTGAGAGAGCGTAAGAAACCGTCTACTGGCCTTCCCCCTCCGAGAGGAGGGGGTTTTTGTTTTGCCGACAGGAGGATTCCTATGCGTGTCCGCCTTTTCGTCGTCCTGATCGCGTTTCTCCTCAGCGCAATCGTCCCTGTAGCGGCCGTGTCCGCGGCTGGCCCGTACCGGGATGCGGCACTGGGTGCCTTGGCCTGGGTGGCGGCCCAGCAGCAGCCCGATGGTAGCTTCCCCGGATTCGGTCCGGGATCGACGGCGGATGCCGTCTTTGCGATCTGCGCCGTAGACGGCGACCCGAACGGTTTCCTCCGCGATGGGAATTCGCCTATTTCGTATCTGGGCCAGCACGCCGCCGAGCTGGCCACGAATACGGGTGCCGTTGCCAAGACCATCCTCGCTGCAACCTGTGCCGGGAAGGACCCGCGCGCTTTTGGCGGAGTGGACCTGCTGGCGGCCCTCGAGAAGGCGTATGATCCGGCAAGCGGACACTATGGGACCGATCTTGCGGGCCACGCTTTCGCCCTGTTGGCGCTGGCCTCGGTGCAGCGGCCGATTCCGGATGCGGCCACGCGCTGGCTGCGCCAGGCGCAGACCCCGGAAGGCGGGTGGTCCTGGAGCGGAGACCCGGCTGCCGGTGGCGCCGACACGAACTCGACCGCCCTCGCCATCCAGGCGCTCATCGCCGCCGGGGTGCCGAGCGGAGACCCATCCATCCAGCAAGCACTCGCCTATCTGCATGCGCAGCAGAACGACGACGGGGGCTTCCCCTACCAGAAGCCGAGTCCCTGGGGGACGGACACCGATGCGAACTCGACCGCCTATGTCGTCCAGGCGCTGGTCGCGGCCGGGGAGGACCCGGAGGGACCGGCGTGGAGCCGGGGCGGAAACACGCCGCTCCGTGCCCTCCTGAGCCTGCAGCTGCCCGATGGAGCCTTTCAATGGCAGGCAGCGGTTCCAGGCGAGAACGCCTTGGCCACCTACCAGGCGATCGTCGCCCTGATGCTGCGCCCGTTCCCGCTGGTGCGGACGGCGGTCGCGGAGCCCGCGCTCCTGCCCAAGACCGGGCTTCCGGGGAACGGGCCTGTGGTCCTGGGCGCTGTCGGCAGTGCGGCGATCGTGATCGGGTGGGTGCTGCGCCACCGCGCCCGGGCTCGCGGATGATCGGACGTCGCTGGGGAGGTTCCCATGGCCCAGGGGGGTGAAGAGCGTCGCGGGTTCGTACAGGTGTACACCGGGGATGGGAAGGGAAAGACGACCGCTGCTCTGGGGCTGGCACTGCGGGCTGCGGGGCACGGCCTGTACACCTACATTGGCCAGTTCATGAAGGGCCAGCCGTACGGCGAGCTCGAAGCGGCCCGCCTCCTGGCTCCCTATCTGACCATCGAGCAATACGGCCGGCCCTCCTTTGTCCATGTCCGCCACGCCACCCCGGAGGACATCCGGTGCGCCCACGAGGGCCTCGCCCGGGCACGGGAAGCCCTCCTCAGCGGCCGGTACGACATCGTCGTGCTGGACGAAGTCTGCGTCGCCCTTCATTTCGGGCTCCTGACGCTTCCCGAGGTCCTTTCGCTGCTCAACGAGCGGCCGGCAAAGGTCGAGCTTGTCCTGACCGGACGCCGCGCGCCCAAGGAACTGCTCGACCGGGCAGATCTGGTCACCGAGATGCGGGAGATCAAGCACCCTTACGCATCGGGGGTGTCTGCACGGCCCGGGATCGAATACTGAGGGCGCCTCCGGGCGGGTGGAATCTGCCTCCGCCTGCCCGGAGGCCCCCGGAGTGTTCCGCCATGGAGAGGCACAGACCGCTGTGGTGCGCGCTCGTGCTGATACTCGTGTTCCTGCCCGCAACCCTGCCCGTGGCAGGGAACACGCAGGAGCTGCACCGCGCGGTGCTCGTGGTCGACTTCGGAGATGGCCGCGTAGTGGTGCGCGTGGTGGAGTTTGCGGAAGAGTCGATCACGGGTGTCGACCTCCTGCAG
>JBMFPK010000019.1:0-16299 GCA_049969155.1 Chloroflexia bacterium
GCGCTGTCCCGAGGACGGGGCTCAATAGAGCCATCCTCCGACTGCCAACCCGCTCAACAGGATGGCAGAGGCGATGCGCAGAGAAAGGGCGCACGGCAGCGTTTCTGTCAGGCTATCCGGATCGCCCCGTGTCAGGGGCAGCGTCTGCCCGAGGAGGAGGAAGGTGAGCAGGGCACCGGCGAGGGGGTGGGAGGGGAGGAGCAAC
The DNA here is from genome assembly GCA_049969155.1 of Chloroflexia bacterium. GTDB lineage: Bacteria > Chloroflexota > Chloroflexia > DTKN01 > DTKN01 > DAOTVY01. Next base: position 206 of record JBMFPK010000019.1, read on the forward strand.
AGGGCGAGACCTACCTGGGGAAGGAGGAGGTGTACGGCGATCCTGGAGTGGGGTTTCCCGTCCTGCAGGCAAAGCCAGGCGCTTCCGGCCAGGCCCCAGAGGATCCCGAAGGCGAGCGAAATCGGGCTCAGCGGCAGGTGAGCCACGTGTCCCGACCACCATGGCCAGGCGAAGAGAGCGATCCCTGCAAGGAAAGGTCTTGTGCCGGGGTAGCGACTTGCCAGGCGGAGCAGGCCGAGCAGCCCGAGGCCGGCAAAGAAAGCGATCAAGGTCGGACGGCCCAACAGCGCGGAGATGAGGAGGAGAACGCCGAGCAGCCAGGCTGCTTCTATGGGGGCATTGGCGCTTTGTGTGAGCGTGGTCCGGGCGCGGGAGAGGGTGTCATAGAGAGTGCAGCTCAGGAGGGCGCTTAGGGACCCGGGTTGGGTATAGGGAAGGAAGCGGAGGGTGCTTTCCGAGGAGCGTCTGAGGCGCCTGGAACGTCGTGGGGCGGAGTGTGGGGCAGGTTCGCACAGATCCACCAGCCGCCCCCAGACTGTACCTATGAGCAATACAGCCAGCAGCATCTCCAAAAGATCCTTCCCCCGACCGATCTTGGCCCCCGACGCTGCCGTGCCCGCAACCCAGGCGAGCCCCGCAACCAGGTGCGGGGTCTTTAGCAGCAGGCGGATCTCGGGCTGCCGAAACGGCCGTATGCCCCTGCGACGCTTCCTCGGACCGCTCACTGTGCTCATCGTGGAACTCTGCGCACGGATGCCAGGCGGAAGACGACCCAGCCGAGGCCTAGGCCCCAGGCCAGGATCGTCGCGATGCCGAGCAGCTGCGCCGCCAACTGTCCGAAGTCGCGTGCCATACCGGGCGCCACAAGTGCGATCCCGGTCACGCCCTGCCCCGCCACCCCGAGGTAGATCTCCGTGCCAACGCCGTTCCATCCCGCGCCGCAGCGCCCATCCGCAAACAATCCTACCGCAAGCACTCCCCACAGCCCACACAGGCCGAAGATGGAGATCAGGCCCGCGCTGTCGTCCAGTTTCCAGACACGTTCCACCAGGTAGCTTCCCAGGCACATAAGCAAGCCTGCGACGGCCCCGACTCCCGCAAGGGTCCCCACCGGCGCAAACGGTGCCAGTCCCGCCGCGGCCGCTGTCCCGGCGAGCAATCCGCGCGCGAGCATATCGGCGCGCAGGCGGGTTGTCGTGAAGGCCATGTAGACCGCGGCCGCAATCCCACCCGAGGCTGCCGAAGCCAGCGTGTTCAGGGCTGCTGTGGCGAGCTGGGGGGAGAGGGAACGGAGGCTCCCTAGCTGCAAAGAACACATTCCCGCGAATGCCAGCAGCGCCGCACCCAGGGGTGGGCTTCCTTCTCGTACAGCACCCCGCCGCCTGGCGCCGGTAGCCAGAAGGCTCGCCAGTGCGAGCAGGCCCCCTAGCCCGTAATGCACTCCCGCTCCCCCTGGATCCACGAAACCATGGCCCAGGTACCCGGTAAGGCCAGTTTGGGCAAGCCATCCTTCCCCCCAGACCCAGTGTGCCAGAAGCGGATACAGGAGGCCGGCGATGGCGACCATCGCCGCGATCCAACCGGGCGCCCAGAGCCTTCGCAACACAGGGAGAAGGGAGATCGTCACCACGCAAAGCGTGCCGGATACCTGCAGGAGCAGGAGGGCGGCGCGTGCCGGTGTGTTCGCGTTCCGTACCCCCAACCCGTCCCAGGCCAGGAGGCCGGAGCCTTCGCCGAAAGGCTGCCATTGCCAGGACGCATGTGCGCTTTCTCCCAGTGCAGGGAAATGCGCTGCACCGTACAGGAGGGGGAATCCGACCGTCGCTGCAACGAGGCCCGCCAGCAGGGTCGCCGCCAGGAGCCGGCCTCCCTGGGGCTCCTGCTGCGATCGGTTGCCTGCACTCATCCACCCCAAACCGGCGGGGAACGCGAGGGCGAGCAAGGCGGTACACGAAAGCCACAGGATGCTGGCATCTGGCGTCACCGTGTCCCCCTTTCGGCTTCTTCGTGCGCGGCCATTCTAGCATGCGCCCCATGGCCTGTCAATCGAGATTGACACAGTATGCCATCCGTGCTATCCTGGCGGCATCGGAAGCGCATTTTGGCTCCCCAAGGAAAGGAGCAAACTATGACGCAACGGGTGCTGCACTTTCCGGAGGGTTTCTTGTGGGGCGCGGCGACCTCGGCTTATCAGATCGAGGGTGCCTGGAACGAGGATGGACGCGGGGTTTCAATCTGGGATACCTTCAGCCACCTGCCCGGGAAGACCTACCACGGCCATACGGGGGATGTTGCAAGCGATCACTACCTTCGCTGGGCGGAGGATGTCGAGCAGATGGCGAGGCTGGGGCTGAAGGCCTACCGCTTCTCCATTGCCTGGCCCCGGGTACTGCCGGAGGGTGTGGGAAAGGTCAATCCGCGTGGCCTCGACTTCTACGATCGTCTGGTGGAGGCCCTTCTCGAGCGCGGGATCGAACCCTTTCCCACCCTCTACCATTGGGACTTGCCGCAGCCGCTCCAGGACAAAGGCGGCTGGCCGAACCGCGACACGGCCGATTGCTTTGCGGAATACGCGCGAATCGTGGCGCAGCGGTTGGGGGATCGGGTGTCCTACTGGATCACCCACAACGAGCCGTTCGTCGCCGCAGTTGCCGGATACCTGCGGGGCGAACACGCGCCGGGCATCCGGGATCCAGTGGCAGCGTTGCGTGCGGGACACCACCTCCTCCTTTCCCACGGCCTTGCCGCACAGGCGATCCGCGAGACTGCTCGGCACCCGACGTACATCGGGATCGCACTGAATTTGAGTCCGGTGTACCCCGCCTCGGAATCTCCCCAGGATCAGGCTGCTGCGCGCCGCCTGGACGGATTCTTGAACCGGCTGTTTCTCGACCCGATCCTGCAGGGCCAGTACCCGGACGACATCCGTCGACTCCTGGGTCCCCTTTTCCCGCAGCCTCAGCCGGGGGATCTCCGCACCATCGCGCAACCGCTCGACTTCCTGGGAGTTAACTACTACACCCGAGTCGTCGTGCGCCACGACCCTTCCGTTCCTCTCCTGCAGGCAACGTATGTGCGACCGGAAGGAAGGGAATGCTCGCAGATGTGGGAAATCTATCCCGTGGGCCTTTACGAACTGCTCGTACGGCTCTGGAGCGAGTACCGCCCAAAGGCGATCTGGGTGACCGAGAACGGCGTCTGTGTCCCGGACGGCGTCGATGCCGATGGCCGCGTACGGGATGGGCGGAGAATCGCTTTCCTGCGGGAGCATATCGCTCAGGTGCATCGCGCGCTCGAGGCCGGCGTTCCGGTGCGTGGGTACTTTGTCTGGTCGCTCCTGGACGACTTTGAGTGGACCTACGGCTACTCAATGCGCTTTGGGCTCATCTACGTCGACTATGACACATATGCCCGTACAGTGAAGGACAGCGGCTGGTGGTACGCCCGAGTCATCCTAGAGAACGGCCTTCCGATCGAAGAACCTGAGCAACCCAGGCCGGAGGTCCCGATGGATCGCCCTGTGTGGGCGCCTGAACACCTGTGGGCACGCTGACCTTTCGGGAACTCGTGTTTCTGAACGGTTACTGGACCGGCCTCTCTTTCATGTGGACCGGCCTTCACGTGATCGTCCTTCCAGCGGTGCTTCTCCACTTTGTTCCGGAAGGGCGCAAGAACACGTATCTCGGGCTGCTCACCTTTGTCGGACTGGTGATTGCGGCCGTGGTCCAGCCGATCGCGGGCGCCCTGAGCGACCGGTGGACTTCGCGCTGGGGCCGGCGTCGGCCGCTGATCCTTCTGGGCACGGTGCTGGATATGGTCTTCCTCGCTCTTCTTGCCTGGGCTGGGGGGCTCTGGGCGCTTGCGCTCGGCTACATCGGGTTGCAGCTGACCTCCAACATCGCACACGGAGCGTTGCAGGGTCTGATACCGGACCGGGTACCTCCGTGGCAGCTCGGCCAGGCGAGTGGCGTCAAGACCGTGATGGACATTTCCGGGACGATCCTGGCCTCGATCGTCCTTGGCCGGCTGGTCACTCCGGACACCCGGCAGCCGCTCCTCGCGATCGGCGCCGTCGCGGTCTGTTTGAGCCTCGGGGGGGCGGTGACGTTGGGAGGGACGCTGGAGCACCCCCGCACCTCGGCCGCACTCGCCGGATGGCGCACGTTCTGGAAGGAGTTCTTCCGCGTCGACCTGCGGCGGCACTCCGGCTATGCCTGGCTGATCGCCTCGCGCTTTGTCTTCCTACTGGGGATGTACGGCATTCAGGCCTTTGCCCAGTACTACCTCCGGGACCGACTTCAGGTGCCCAATCCTCCGAAGGCGGCAGGTGACCTGATGGCCGCGCTGGTAGCGGCCCTGCTTCTGGCCGCCCTGGGAGCGGGCTGGCTTTCGGATCGGTGGGGAAGTCGGCGTGTGCTCGCCCTGGCCGGCGTAGTGACAGCGGCTGGCTCGCTGCTGTTGCTTGCCGCTCGCAGGTTGGGGGAACTGATCCCCCTGGGCAGCGTGTTCGGTGTTGGCTTGGGAATGTTCCTCAGCGCGAACTGGGCGCTGGCCAGCGCTATGGCACCGGACGAGGATTCGGGCAAGTTCCTGGGGCTCACGAACCTGTCTACAGCGGGGGCTGCGGCGCTCGGCCGGCTGGAGGGCCCCCTGATCGATCTTCTGAACGGCATCGCCCCCGGCCGATGGTGGGGGTACACCGCGCTGTTCGTCTTCGGCGCGGTCTGCGCGCTGCTCAGTGTGATCGTGCTGCAAAAGGTGGGGACGACACAGGAAACGCGTGCGGCGGCCTGAAGCTCCCATGTGAGGACGCGATCTTCCAGGCCCGAAGCCGGGGAATGCAGACCGGTCCGAGCGGGAAGCCCAAACCTGAGAGCCTTCCCTCTGAGGAGGAACCGATGGAACTTTTTCGCCTGGCCCTGGCGCAGCTGAACCCGACGGTGGGAGACCTGACCGGCAACGCGGACAAAGTGCGCGCCGCCATCGCGCAGGCGCGCGAACTTCGGGCCGACCTTGTCGTTTTCCCCGAGCTGGTCCTGACCGGCTATCCTCCGGAGGACCTCCTCCTGATGCCTTCGTTCGTGCGGGCGAACACCGAGTGCCTTCGAGAGGTTGCGGAAAGAACTTCGGGGATCGCAGCGCTCGTCGGATTCGTGGATTGCCGCGATGACGAGATTTTCAACGCCGCGGCGTTACTCCACGATGGCCAGGTCGTGGCGGTCTATCACAAGGTCTATCTGCCCAACTACGGAGTCTTCGACGAGTATCGCTATTTTCACCCGGGAGACCGACCTCTGGTCTTCCGGCAGGGCGAGGTTGTGGTAGGCGTCAGCATCTGCGAGGACATCTGGTACCCAACGGGCCCTGTGGAAGCCGAGGCGCTGGCCGGAGCTCGCCTGATCGTGAACCTCTCGGCTTCGCCCTACCACAGGGGCAAGGGGCGGGGGAGGGAGCGGATGCTCGCCACCCGGGCGGCGGACAACGTCGCCTATGTGGCCTTCTGCAACCTGGTCGGCGGGCAAGACGAGCTGGTGTTCGACGGAGGAAGCGTCGTTTTCGACCCGCGCGGAGAGCTGGTGGCCAGGGCCCTCTGTTTCGACGAAGATCTGCTCGTGGTGGACCTGGACCTTGGGGAGGTCCTGCGGCAGCGTCTGCACGACCCACGTCGGCGGCAGCTGCGGTTGGAGGCCGCTGGGGCGGTCCAGGAAGTTTTGTTGCCCTGTAGGCAGGCCGCAGTGCGGGTGCCGGTGCCGCCGCGGGTGGAGCCTTTGCCCGAGCCCGACGCCGAAGTGTACCAGGCCCTGGTGCTCGGGACCCGGGATTATGTCCGGAAGAACGGCTTCCGGGAGGTGGTTGTGGGCCTGTCGGGCGGGGTGGACTCTTCGCTCGTGGCCGCGATCGCTGCCGACGCGTTGGGGCCGGCGAGCGTGTGCGGCGTCTATATGCCGAGCCGCTACTCCTCCGCGGAGAGCCGCGAGGATGCCCGCGCCGTCGCGGACCTTCTGGGGATCCGCTATCTGGAAATCCCGATCGACGGGGTGTTCCAATCCTACCTGGAGACCCTGTCGGGGCCGTTCGCTGGCCTGGCGCCCGATGTCACAGAGGAAAACATCCAGGCCCGCATCCGGGGCAACTTGTTGATGGCGCTGTCGAACAAGTTCGGGTGGCTCGTGCTCACCACGGGCAACAAGAGCGAACTCGCGACCGGCTACTGCACGCTGTACGGAGATATGGCGGGCGGTTTCGCCGTGATTAAGGATGTTCCCAAGACGCTTGTCTACCACCTCGCACGCTACCGCAATACCCGTTCCCCTGCCATTCCGGAGCGCGTCCTTGCCAAGCCCCCTTCCGCGGAGCTTCGCCCCGACCAGCGGGACGAGGACACCCTGGGACCCTACGCCCTGTTGGACCCGATCCTGCAGGCGTACGTCGAGGAGGATCGAGGGCTGGAAGAGATCGTTGCGCTCGGCTACGATGAGCAGGAGGTCCGCCGCATCCTGAGGCTGGTCGACCGCTCGGAATACAAGCGGCGGCAGGCTCCCCCCGGGGTCAAGATCACGCCCCGCGCCTTTGGGCGGGATCGTCGCCTCCCCATCACGCACCGCTATCGTCCGTAGGAAGCCGCAAGGAGAGGGGAGCGCTCCACACCGGAGCGCTCCCCTGTTGTCGTGGGCTCAGATGACCCCTTGCTCCCGCAGCCGGTCGATTTCCTCCGGAGCATACCCCAGGTAGGCGTGCAGGATTTCTTCCGTGTGCTGCCCGAGGAGCGGCGGTGGGGCTTCGAGTCGGACGGGAGTGCGGGACAGCTTCAAAGGAGAACCTGCGAGGCGAACGCGGCCGGCCGTGGGGTGCGCAAGCTCGACGACCATGTCTCGGGCAAGCACCTGCGGGTCCGAGAATACCTCGTCGATGTGCAGGATCGGCGCGCAAGGGATGTTCGCGCCCAGCAGGATTTCTTCCCACTCCCGAGCGGTGCGGGTGCGGAAACGTTCCTGAAGGATCGGGATCAGGATGTCCCGGTTCTGCACACGCAGAGGGTTGGTCGCGAAGCGGGCGTCTTGAGCAAGATCGTCCCAGCCGGCGACGGTGCAAAGGTCGCGCCACTGACGGTCGTTTCCGACCCCCACGGCAAGCCAGCCGTCCGAGGTCGGGAACGGCTCGTACGGGACGATGTTCGGATGGGCGTTTCCGTAGCGCTTTGGCCGCTCGCCGGAGATCAGGTAGTTGCTGCCGACGTTGATCAACCACGCCACGTGCGAATCGAGAAGCGCGATATCGATGTACTGCCCCTCCCTGCTCCTTTCCCGTTCGTGGAGTGCCGCAAGGATCGCGATGGTCGCGTACAGCCCGGCCGTCACGTCGACGATCGCCAATCCTACCTTCATCGGCGGGCCCTCGACCGGCCCGGTGATGCTCATGATTCCGCCCTGGGCCTGGATGATAAAGTCGTAGCCGGGGCGGTCGCGGTACGGGCCGGTCTGCCCGTATCCTGTGATCGCGCAGTAGATCAGGCCCGGGTTGCGTGCCCGCAGGACCTCGTAGCCGAGTCCCCATTCGTCCATCGTGCCCGGGTAAAAGTTCTCCACGAGCACGTCGGCGCGTTCGGCCAGCCGTCGCACGATTTCCCGCCCCTCCTCCGTTTTCAGGTTCAGGGTGATGCTCTTCTTCCCCCGGTTCACGCACAAGTAGTAGGCCGCTTCTCCCCCGGCAAAGGGCGGGCCCCAGTGGCGCGTGTCGTCGCCTCGGCCGGGGATCTCGACTTTGAGCACCTCGGCGCCGAGATCTGCGAGCATCATGGTACAATAAGGGCCCGCCAGCACCCGGGACAGGTCGAGCACCAGCAGGCCGTCGAGCGGAGCGGGTTTGCCTTCGGGCATCCGATCCCTCCTTTTGCCCTCAACTGCTGATGACTCCCGCCAGGCTGTGCTCGAAGACGGTCAGGGCCGCTTCCAGCTCGGGTTCGCCGATCACCAGAGGGGGAGCCCAGCGGAGGATGTTCTCGTCGATCCCACATACGCCGAGCAAGAGGCCGGCCTCAAGACATGCCCGCCGGACGTCCCGCGTGCGGTCCTTGTCGGGCGTGCGTCCCCCGGGGACCGCGAACTCCACGGCAACCATCAGCCCCAAGCCGCGCACCTCACCCATGGCGGGGTAACACCGCTGGAGGCTGCGCAGCCGTTCCAGCAACGACTCCCCTATTATAGCAGCATTTTCCGAAAGCTTCTCATCCCGTAGGATATCCAGGGTCGCTCTTGCGGCGGCTAGCGCAAGGGGATTCGGCGCACATTTCCAGGGGGGAGACTTTTCCAGCAGAGCCGGGCGAGCTGCAATGCCGCCAAGCGGCAGTCCGGACGCCAGCCCTTCGCCGAAAACGAGGATGTCGGGTACCACGCCCAAGCGCTCGAGGGCGAAAGGACGACCGGAGCGACCGAACCCACTGTGCACTTCGTCAAAGATCAGCGTGATCGAGTGTTCGCGGCAGATCTCCTGGAGGCCCTGCAGGAAGGCTCGCGGGGGGACGACGTACCCGGCTTCTGCCAGGACCGGTTCGATGAGCACAGCTGCCGTCTCCTCCGGCGCGCTTTGGCTTTTGAGCAGCAGCCGCACCTGCTCCAGCGGCCATCCGCAACTGTTCGGGCATCCAGCCCGCCCCTCCCGGGATGCTCCCTTTGGGCACCGGTAGCAGTAGGCATACGGAGCGACAAACACCCCAGAGGTAAGCAGATGGGCCCGGGATCGGTCTGCGCGGTAGCCCGTGCTGAGAGGTGCGGTTCCGATGCTGTCCCCGTGGAAGCCCCGTTGAAAGACAATGACGTTGCAACGGTGCGTCGCGGCACGGGCAAGCCATAAGGCCATTTCCACCGCTTCGCTCCCACTGGAGGCCAGCACAGTGCCCGAAATCTCCCGGGGGAGGTACTCGCGCAGGGCCGCCGCCAGAGACTCGGTCGCCGCCTGATCACCTATCTCTGCGGGCAGGTGCAAGAGCCGGCCCGCCTGCTCCTTCACGGCTTCGATGACCCGTGGGTGGGCATGCCCGGTGATCGCCCCGCTATGCCCGCTGACAAAATCGAGGTACCGCTTTCCGCTTGCGTCCCACAGAAAAGCGCCTTGGCCCCGGACCATCGCGATTCCCGACGATCGTCCCATTCGTGCCCTTCTCTGCGTCACCGTGGCTTCCCTGCGGCTCCAAACTCTCCCCGTCGCCCCTTTCCCCGGGTCCGTCTCTCATTCCGGCGACCGGGGAAGGTGGAGCGGGCCAAGCCCAGCGAACCCCGGGCCTCGCGCAATCCCTTCAGCATAGGCGGGGAATTGTCCGGGGAAGTCGCGCAGCTGTTTCAGGTGCTGGTTCAGGCCGAGCGTCCCCAGCTCCCGAACGCGCTGCACGAGCTCCAGGTCGATTACTTCGACGAGCAGCTCCTCGTCTGCCCCGGCTTCGTGCAGCACACGGCCGTGGGGATCGACGATCAACGAGCGGCCACATGCCGTAGGCGCCGCGGCATTGACGCTGACCAGGTAGCACTGGTTGAACAGCGCGTGCGACTGCTCCAGCACCAACTCCGCACGTCGGTCCTGCGTGTACGACAGGGATGGGTGTAGGATCACCTCTGCTCCGAGCCACACGAGAGTCCGTACCAACTCGGGGAACCAGGTGTCATAGCAGATGCACAGCCCGAACCGCCCCACGCCAGGGATGTCGAAGGTGCAAAAGTCGCGCCCCGCCGCAACAGCTTCCCACGGTCGCCAGGGAAACATCTTGCGGTAGCGCGCGACCAGTTCCCCATCTGGCGAGAACACCAGAGCCGTGTTATAGACCGTGTCATCCTCGCGCTCGTGGAGGGAGCCCGGCTGGAGCCAAAGCCCGTAGCGTCGCGCCATCTCCGCCAGCCGTTCCGTGATAGGCCCGGGGATCGTCTCGGCGTTCCAGTCCCACCGGCGACCTTCGGGGGGCGGCACCCGCGGCGCGACACCCGTTGGGAAGAGTTCCGGAAAGCAGACAAGTTTTACCCAAGGATAGGTCTGCCGGATGCGTCCGAGTTCCCGTTCCATGCGCTGCAGGGTTCGCTCTGCGTCCCAGTCGACAACGGATGTCTGCACTGCGGCGATGCCAAGCGTTCGTCCCATCGAAAACCTCCTCTATGGGCATCTATTCAAATGCCTGGGGGCTCGTGTCTTCACAAGCGGTGGCAGGCAGCCCGGTGCCCTGGACCCACATCCTGCCAGGCTGGAACGGCTTCTTTGCAGGCCGGAAGCGCCTCGGGACAACGGGTGTGGAACGTGCATCCCGGGGGCGGATGAGCAGGGCTCGGCACTCCGCCCTGGAGCACGATGCGTTCGCGGCGCCCGCCGGGTACGGGCAGGGGAATGGATCCGAGCAGCGCCCGCGTATACGGATGGGCTGGGTTTTCGAACACGCTTTCCACGGGGCCGATCTCGACGACACGGCCCAGGTACATGACGGCGATTCGAGCGCTGACGTGGTGGATGACCCTGAGATCGTGGGAGATGAAGAGGTAGGTCAGACGGCGCTCTTCCTTCAGTTCCATCAGGAGGTTGAGGATCTGCGCCTGTACCGAAACATCCAGTGCGCTCGTAGGCTCGTCCAGTACCAGGAAACGCGGCTCCAGGGTAAGGGCACGTGCGATCGCGACACGCTGACACTGCCCGCCGCTCAGCTCGTGCGGGTAGCGGCTGAGGTGCTGGCGCCCGAGGCCGACCGATTCCAGAAGCTCCAGGACACGTTCGCGCTCTTCCGAACGCGGAAGGTGCAGGTGGGTCCGCAGCGGTTCCGCCACGATGTCCAGGATGCGCAGCCGGGGACTCAGGGAGGAGAGCGGATTTTGGAACACGATCTGCATTCGGGCGCGCAGACGGCGGAGAGCCTTGCCGCGGAGGGCGAGGACATCCTGCCCTTCGAACAACACCTGGCCGGCCGTTGGCTCGATGAGCCGCAGGATGCATCGGCCCAGCGTCGTTTTGCCACACCCGGATTCCCCTACCAGGCCGAGCACTTCGCCGAAAGCGATGTGCAGGTCGACGTGGTCCACCGCGCGCACCACCCGTGGTTTCGTAAAGGGCCAGTCCCCACGGCTGCGGAAGTGCTTGACGAGGGAACGAACCTCGACGAGCGGCGTGCCCGTGTCCAACGTCCTTCCGGGCAGGTTCATCGTTGGCTTTCCTCCGTGCGTGCGAGGAAGCACGCAACGCGATGGCCCGGGCTCACCTCGGCCTGCGGCGGGCGCTCGCTGTGGCAGCGTTCCAGGGCACGTGAGCACCGGGGCGAAAAGGCGCACCCCCGCAAGGTACCTGGATTCGCGGGCACCGTTCCGGGAATGGCGCGGAGCTTCCGGCCCCGGCTCCCGGGCTGTGGGATCGCGGCCATGAGCCCCTGGGTGTAAGGATGGCACGGGGAAAGAAAGATCTCCTCTGTCGGGCCCGATTCGACCACCCGGCCGGCGTACAGCACGGCGACACGGGAACAGGTCTCGGCAATGATCCCCAGGTCGTGCGTGATGAGCAACATGGCGATCCCGTACCGCTGTTGTAGCTCGCGCAGGAGGGCCAGGATCTGGGCCTCGATGGTCACATCGAGCGCGGTGGTCGGTTCGTCCGCGATGAGCAGAGAGGGCCGGCAGGAGAGGGCCATCGCGATCATCACCCGTTGTTGCATCCCTCCGGACAGCTCGTGCGGGTAGCACCCCAACAGCCGCCTGGCATCGGGCAGCCCAACGGCTTCGAGGACCTCCAGGGCACGGGCCTCTGCCTCGCGGCGGGTCATCGGCTGGTGACGCCGGATCACACGGACGATCTGGGAGCCGATCGTAAACACCGGATTCAGCGAGCACGCCGGGTCCTGAAAGATCATCGCCACCCGACCCCCGCGGATGTGCTGCAGCTGCGCCTCGGGCAAGGCTGTTAGTTCCATGTCCTCCAGCCACACGCGGCCATCCACAATGCGGCCGGGACGAGGGACTAGGCGCAAGATCGAAAGGCCGGTTACCGTCTTGCCGCAACCGGTTTCCCCTACCAGCCCGAACGATTCCCGCGGGAAGATCTCGAAACTGACCCCGTCCACGGCTCGCAGAACCCCCCGGGGGGTGCGGAATTCCACGACCAAATCCTCGACGCGCAGCAACGGCTCGGTCACCGGGGTCTCCATCATCGGTATTGCCGGGGATCGAAGATGTCCCGCAATGCGTCGCCCAAAAGGTTGAAGGCCAGAACGGTGACAAAGATTGCCAGGCCCGGAAAGGTCGAATACCACCATTGGGTCAGCAGGAACGCCCGCCCCTCGCTCACCATCAGGCCCCAGTCCGGGCTGGGAGGCTGTGCGCCCAATCCGATGAACGCAAGCCCGCCAGCTGCCAGGATGACGGTGCCAATGTCGATCGTCGCCTGGACCAGGATCGGCGAGATGCAGTTGGGCAGGATGTGCCGGAAGATGATCCCTAGGCTGGAAACGCCGATCGAGCGGGCTGCCTCCACGAAGTAGCGCTCACGCAGCGACAGCGCAACGCCCCGTACCAGTCTCGTGTACCAGGGCCACCAGGAGATGGCAATCGCTAGCATCGCATGGGTGAGCCCCGGACCGATGGCTGCCACGATGGCCATAGCCAGCAGCAGCGAGGGAAAGGCCAGAAACAGGTCCGTAACGCGCATGATCAGGTCGTCTACCCATCCCCCGGCATACCCCGCGATCGCGCCCAGGAGGCAGCCGATCGCGACCGCCAGAGCGACCACGATCAGGGAGGTCGTCAGGGCCGGCCGGGCTCCGATGATGATCCGGCTCAGCATATCGCGGCCCAGCCGATCGGTGCCCAGGGGGTGTTCGCGCGAAGGAGGGAGCATCCGTGTGGCCACATTCGTCTTGCCGAAGCCCTGTTCCGGGTATGGCGCGATCCATGGGCCAGCGATCGCCACGAAGAGAAACAGGCCGATCACGACCACGCTAAAGATCGCCAGAGGGTCACGCCGGATCACGTAGAGCGCGTGCTTCCATTGTCGGAAACCTTCAGCCTGTCCCAGATCTACCGGCCGGCTACTCGCTCGTTGTGCCATTGAAGGTTCCCTCGGGTCCGACGTCAGCGCAGGCTGATGCGGGGATCAATCCAGGCCTGCACGAGATCCACTATCAGGTTGATGCCCACATACCCCGCGGCTGCCAGAAGCGTGACTCCCATGATCGCAGGATAGTCCACACTGAGCAGCGAGTGCACGGTGAACTGTCCCAGGCCGGGCCAGTTGAACACGATTTCGATGAAGAAGGTGCCGGTCAGCGCGTAGGCCAGCGTCAGGCCGATTACGGTCAGCGTGGGTCCGATAGCGTTCTTGAGAGCGTACCCATAGACCACAAAGCGCTCCGAAATGCCGTAGGCCCGCGCCGTACGGATGTAGTCCTGCGCGAGCACTTCCAGCATGGTCCCTCGTGTCATCCGTGCGATCAGGCCGATCGGATACGCGGCAAGGGTGAACGCGGGCAACACAAGGTGCCAAGCGACGTCTTTCAGAGCGACCCAGTTGCCCGTCAGAAGGCAGTCGACCAGGAAGAACCCGGTATGCACCTGAATCGGGTGGGTGAAACGCAGTTCCGTCGAAAACCGCCCGGTCAGCGGCAAGAGTCGCAGTACGCGGAAGAAGAGCAACTGGAGGATCAGGCCCAGCCAGAAGGCGGGCATCGATACACCAGCGATCGACAGGGTGCGGACGAACAGGTCGAAGGGGCTTCCCTGGAATCTCGCGGATAGGACGCCCAACGGCACGCCGATCAGGACGGCCAAGGCCATGCCGCAGATCAACAGTTCCAGCGAAGCGGCGATCCGGTCGCCGATCTCCTGTAGCACGGGCCGCTTGGTGGATATCGAGTTGCCCCAATCACCGCGGAGGAGGTCGCGCACGTACACCAGGTACTGCACAGGGAGCGGCCGGTCGAGGCCCAATCGGGCCCGAACCATCGCCACCTGCTCGGGTCGGGGATGCGGTCCGATATAGGCAGCAGCCGGGTCCGACGGGATGACGCGCGCCAGGGTAAAGGTGATCACGGAAAGGCCTATCAGGACGAGCAGCGACATACCCAGACGGCGGACCGCAAAAGCCAACTGTCGCATCGGATGATCCTCGTGCCCCGGATCTCGGCCTCCGGATGGGGAGGAGGGGTCCGGTGAGCGGGCCAGGACCCTGAGGCTAGCTCACCGGACACCCATCTCCCGTTTCCCTGCAGCAAGCCAGAGTTACTCCGCGTACATCGGATAGAAGAAGAGGGTGAACGGGTAGTTCATGTTGTAGGAAAACCCCTTGAGCCATTTCGGAACGACCAGCGGAGTCTGCACGTCGTAGAGGAAAACCGCCGGTGCATCCTCGACCAGCAGGTTCATCGCCTGCTCGTACAGTTGCGCGGAACGGGCCCGGTCCGTGACCGCCAAGGTTGCTGCTTCGTCGATCAGCCGGTCGTACTCGGGGTTGGCGTAGTAGCTCAGGTTGAAGAAGGGTTTCTCCTCGCTGTGAAACAGCGAATAGAGGTTATCCGTCCCCGCGTCCGCGTAGGTGGGCCAGTAGAGGAGCAGGAAAATGTCTTGGGCCTGCGAGGGATCTCCCTTGGCCAGTTCCCACTGCTGTTTCCAGAGCATGGGTCGGATTTCGACCTCGATGCCGATCTCGGCCAGCGCATCCTTGATGATCGGCGCGAACCGCTCCTCGCTCTGGTTCTCCGCGGCATAGGTCAGTACAGCGTGGAGTCCCCCCTGTTCGAAGCCGGCCTGTTTCATCAATTCCTTTGCCTTGGCCGGGTCATAAGTGTACTGCTTGACGTTCGGGCTGTAGGGCCACACGCCTTCGGGCACCGGGCCGCGTGACTGTTTCCCGAACCCCTGTGCTCCCACGGCGATGATATCTTCGTAAGGGATCGCGTACGAGACCGCCTGACGCACGAGCTTATTGTCGAATGGGGGTTTACGCGTGTTCAGGTGGGCCGCATAGTTGTACATGCTGGGCTCGACACGGAAATCGTAGTTCGGGTTGTTTTCGTAGAGGCGGATGTTTTCCAGCGGGATCGACAGCGCCAGGTCAACTTCTCCGCCGTCGAGCATCTGCTGCTGGGTGACGGCTTCTGGGACGATGCTCACGACGATCTTGTCGAAATGGGGGACATCTCCCCAGCCGCCCCAGTAGTCCGGAAAGGCGGCCAGCACGACCTCCTTGTCCGGTGTGTACGATTCCAGGTAGTAGGGACCGGTGCCTGCAGAGATCCCCCGCTCGAAGTACTGGGGATCGGCGGCAGCGGCAGCAATCGCCTTCGGGCTCATGATCCAGGCGCCGTTGGAGCTGGCAGCGATGAGATCGAGAGCCGCTGCATACTTCAGGTGAAAGCGAACCGTGTAGTCGTCGACGGCCTCGATCGTGTCCACGGGCGACCAGATGAAGGCAGCTCCCAGACCGAGGTCAATCGTGCGCTGGATGGATTGCTGCACCGCCTGAGCGGTGAGCGGTTCTCCATCGTGGAACTTGACCCCTTTGCGCAGGTGGAAGGTCCACTCCAGACCGTCGCTGGATACCTCCCAGCTTTCGGCCAGGGCCGGCCGGAACTGCTCCGGGGAGCCCGGTGGATTCACGTAGAGCAGGGGTTCGTACAGGTTCACCATATAGAGCACCTCGGTGGAAAACGAGGCGCTGGGGTCCCACGTCGTCACATTGGCTGTCGCCGCGACCCGAAGGACGCGCGGTTTCGGCACTTCGGTCGGCGCATGGGTGGGTGGAGGTAAGGTCGCGCCTGCGGGCTGGGTCGGCGGAACGGTTGTCGCTGGTGGTCCGCATTGAACCAGCGCTGCACACACGGCGAACAGGAACAGAAGCACTGCTGCGCGCTTCATCGCATCTCCTCCTCCTGAACCATCTGGCTTGCCTGCGGCCCGCTGGCCTATCTGCAGTATAGCACCCGGCTCTCACACGCTTCTGACACCACTGCGAAGGGCAGTTGCCGAAGGCAACGGGGTAGGGTATAATCCGAGCCGCGAGGCCACTTTCCCGTTGGCCGCGCAAGGAACGAGCGATGGGCGGTTCGCTCCCTTTTCACGGCAAGTTCCTCGTCCCGCGCTTGCAACCGG
>JBMFPK010000020.1:0-16296 GCA_049969155.1 Chloroflexia bacterium
TGCCCGAAACCCTGGCCGTGCAACACGAAGGGGTGCGCCTGATGGTCATGGGCACGGTGAAGCGCGGTGGTAGCGGCTGTGTCTGCCCGGAAAACGTGCTGCTGCGTTCCCTGGTGCGTCACCTGCTCCTGGAACGGGACGACGTCGTGATCCTGGATATGGTCGCCGGGATCGAGCACCTGGGCCGCGCGACCGCGGATGCGGTGGACGCCTTCCTCGTGGTCGTGGAACCGGGGATGCGCAGCGTGCAGACGGCGCGCACGATCCGGCGTTTGGCTGTGGACATCGGCATCCACCGCGTCTATGCCGTAGCCAACAAGGTGCGCACGGACGAAGAGCGGGCTTTTGTGGAACAGGAGATGGCCGATTTCACGCTGCTGGGGATCATCGGGTACCATCCCGAAGTTGTGGAGGCAGACCGCAGGGGCGTCGCGCTCTACGACCTGGGCGGCAAGGCGCTCGAGGAGATCCGGGCGATCCAACGGCGGCTCGATCGCATGCTGACTCAGGAGCGCGGAACGACATAGACCACGGCATAGTCGAAATAGGCCCAGCCTGCCGGTTCCCTCTTCCAGGTGTAGCGGAAACCGTTCGGCCGTGAGCGGACGAGGCGCCCATTCTCTTGCCGGTATGAATAGGGGTCGATCACGTAGAGGGAATCGCCTTCCATCCCGTAGACGATCTCGACATGCTCCCTTTCCACCAGTCGAACCTGGCGTGTGACGCTGGCGCTCACCAAGGAACGGGGCGGTCGGGCCGGCAGCCACGGGTAAGGCTGCCAGTAGCGCACGGTTCGGGTCACCTCGATTTCCAGCATCCTGGGCACTTTGCCACCCCGTGCCTCCCAGGTCATCCAGACGATCACTGGGCTCCCTCGCTCCAACGCTTGCCGTACGGCCCGGAAGGCGGCTTCGTGGGACCGGAAGGTCGCCCAAACGGCGCGATAGGGGCTTCCTGCCTCGTCCAGAAAATGCTGCACAACGGCGGCTACTGCCGGCGCGTGGGCTCCGTAGTTCTCGAATCCCACGTTGCCGTCGATATCCTTACCGCGGTATCCTCGGGTGGGATCGTTGCTCACCGGGAAAGCAGCCTGGATCTCCTTTTCGGTCCGCCGGATGCCGAAGTAGTCTAGCATCATGCGCACGGTTGCGGCTTCGCAGGTGAGCAGGTGTTCCTGGCCGTAGGGCGTGAGCTTGAGCGTGATCGGGTCGGCGGGATCGGCTTGGAGCGCCCCTGGACCGGGGGAACTCACAGGCACTGAGGCAAGGGCCGGCGTAGCCACCCACTCTCCGACGAAGGCCACCAAGAAGAGGAAGAGAGCCCTCCGTTTCATGGTTCGACGATCCTTTCCGTTTTACACTACTCCCGCCAACGTTCCGGGCGGTGCAAGGAAGGTCGTTTCCCCGGCCGAGCCCGTACGATGACCCTGTGATCGTACGCCCCGATCGGCCAGCAGGTGATCAGCGTCAGCATTTCCTCCTCCGTCGGGGCCATATAGCGGGCATTCTGGAGGCGCTGGCCCAGCGAGGCGTTCGCTTCGGAGACGACGAGCACTTCTTCCACGGTATAGAGGTACTCCTGAGCGTCGGTGTGCAGGATGACAACATCCCCGGGTTGCACCTCGATGAGGTGGCGGAAGACGTCGCCTGCCCTGCCCGCGACGTGGCCGGCCATCACAATGTTCGTCCCCTCTCCCGGGTTGCCCGACCCGTAGTGGTGCCCTACGGCGAAGCGCGCGACCTCCCACACGGTGACCTGCTGGCCGTCGATCTCCTCGACGTGCCATCCTACCGGTACCACGGGACTGTCGACCCCGATCGCGGGGATGACGATGCGTTTCACGGCGGAGCTCCAGGCACCGACGCGCGTCGGCCGGGGAGTCGCCGTACTGGGCGGGGAACTGGGAGTTGTCCGCGACGGCGGGGGAGATGCCGTGGAGGAAGGAACGGGGCTCGCGGGCCAGGCTGTTAGGGCCGGAAGGGTGTCAGCGGGCACAGGCGAGGGATCCAGATGGACGAGGTCGCGGCTCTGGCGGTAGGCCTCCTGGCCTCCGGCGTACAGCACCACGAACAACCCGAGAGCGAGGCACAGGTTCCCCACGATCCAAAACAGCCTCCGCCGGAGACGATGCGGCACACCGGCGGAGGACTCCGGAGCGCCTTGAGCGCGTTCGGGATGGACCCCAGTGTTCCTACGCAGCATCTTGCGAACGTCCAATACGCAAGTCCGTACGGTTTGTTTTCGAACTGCCGGCCCCTGCAAGGTCGCAAAGGCGATTCTCCCCACGAACCAGCCGCCGCCCGCCCGGGTAACTCCGTATCTTTCTACGGGGGCCATTCTACCACGGGAGCATCCCTTCCGCAAAGGCGGCTCTTTCCTTGACACCCCTTCCCGCCGGATGCTACAATAGCCCCCGTCCAAGGAATCGTTCGGCTAGCGAGGAGGGACGATGCTCTACGACCGAGCCCGCATCTATGTCCAGGCTGGAGACGGAGGCAACGGGTGCATCTCCTTCCGCCGGGAAAAGTACGTCCCCTTTGGGGGGCCGGACGGCGGTGACGGGGGCCGTGGGGGGCACGTCTACCTCGTCGTGGATCCGCACCTGAATACCTTCATCCACTTCCAGCACCGCCAGCACTTCCGTGCGCCCAACGGGCGTCCCGGGGAGCCGGCGCGTCGCCACGGGGCGAACGGGGCCGACCTGAAGATCCCCGTGCCCCCAGGAACCGTCGTGCGCGGGGTGGAGGGCGAATCCCGATACAGCGCCGACCTTGTAGCGCCCGGGCAGCGGCTGCTCGTCGCTCGGGGTGGTCGGGGAGGCCGTGGGAACGCGGCGTTCGCCACCCCTTCCCGCCAGGCGCCGCGTATGGCGGAGCTCGGCGAGCCCGGGGAGGCGCGCTGGCTCGAACTGGAGCTGAAGCTGATCGCCGATGTGGGGCTCGTGGGATACCCGAACGCGGGCAAATCTACGCTGCTGGCCGCGGTGAGCGCGGCCCGCCCGAAGATTGCCCCCTACCCCTTTACCACCCTTTCCCCGAACCTCGGTGTGGCCACAGTGGGCGATTTCTCGTTTGTCGTGGCGGATATCCCCGGGCTGATCGAGGGGGCCAGCCGCGGTGCCGGCCTCGGGCTGGAGTTCCTGCGTCACATCGAGCGGACCCGCCTCCTGATCCATGTGCTGGACGGGGCCGGGGTGGATGGGCGCGATCCCGTGGACGACTACCACGCGACAAATCGGGAACTCGCTGCCTACAGCCCCGTATTGGCCGCGCGGCCACAGCTGGTGGCGGTGAACAAGATGGACCTCCCGGCCGGGCGCGAGCGCTGGGAGCGCCTTCAGCACGAACTCCCCGTTCCTCACGAGGATCTCTTCCCGATCTCGGCAGCCACTGGAGAGGGGGTGCAAGCCCTGATGCAGCGCGCCGCGGCCCTGCTTCAGCAACTTCCTTCGCCCTACGACCTCACGCCGCGCGAAGAAACGCTCGTCCTTGTCCCCCCGCCTACCGACGAGCGCGCCTTCACGATCGAACGGGACGAGCAGGGGTTCGTCGTGCGCGGCGTGCAGATCGAGCGTCTCGCTGCCATGACCGATTTTTCGAACCCGGAGGCGGCAGCTCGGTTCCAGCGCCGGCTTGCGGCCAGCGGCATCGAGCAGGCACTGAGGGAGGCAGGGGTCAAGGACGGCGACCGGGTGCGGATCGGGCGAGCCGAGCTTTACTGGGAAGAGCACCGTGAGCCGCTCTTGCCCCCTGAAGAGGATCTCGAGGACGAAGAAAGGATTCCGTCGTGAAGATCTGGTTCCCCGAGCGTTCGGTGCCGCACCGGCTCCAAGAAAGGGATCGGCTCCGTAAGCCCCCCCTTTTCCGTACCCTTCTCGGCCTCTTCCTGATTGCCCTTCTTGTGGCTTGCGGAACACCCACCGTGGGTGAGGAGGACGCGCCCGCGCCCACTCCCACGTTGCCTCCAACGCCCACAGCGACTCGGCCGCCCGCTCCGACCTCGACTCCCGTGCCGATGCCCACGCCCACGCTGGATGCGGTTGCCCATCTTCAGGAAATCCGCGCGAACGAACTGGGCCAGATCATGGTGCTCCAGTACCATCTGATCGAGGAGCCGGAGGACCGCTGGAGCCGCACCCCACAGAATTTCCGGGCGGATCTGGAGCGCCTGATCGCCGGAGGCTACTACCCGATCAACCTGGTCGACCTGGTGGATGGACACATCGACGTTCCCGCGGGCAAGACGCCGGTCGTGCTGACCTTTGACGATTCCTCCTCGGGGCAGTTTCGCCTCCTTCCGGACGGGCAGGTCGATCCCGACTGCGCGGTCGGGATCATCTTGGACCTCGCGCAAAAGGAGCCCGAGCGCTGGCGCCCTCGGGCCACCTTCTTCGTGCTGCTGGATGTCGATGTCCCAGACCGTGTGCTCTTCGGGCAGCCGGAGTGGGCCGAGGAGAAGCTCCGCCGTCTGGTCGCCTGGGGAATGGAGGTCGGTTCGCACACGATCTCGCATTTCGACCTCGGGGCGGCGAGCCCCGATCGGGTCCGGTGGCAGCTGGCCGTTTCCGAAAACACCCTCGAAAGGTTGATTCCTGGGTACGAGGTGCGTTCGCTTTCCATTCCCTTTGGGAGCTATCCTGCGGATCTCGATCTCATCCGCTCCGGGGAGTGGGAGGGCCAAGGATACGATTACGCAGCGGCGGTCAAAGTGGGAGCCGAGCCCGCTCCGAGCCCGTTCTCCTCGCTCTTCGATCCCTATTACATCCCACGCATCCAGGCCATCCAATCGGAGCTGGACCTGTGGTTTGCCTACTTCGAGGAGCACCCGGAAAGGCGCTACATCTCGGACGGGGATCCGCAGACGGTGTCCTTTCCGGAGGGACTGCCAGCCTCGGTCTACGGGGAGCTGCGCCCCGATCTGTCGCCGGGACTGGCGGTTCAGCGGTATCCTCCGGCGAAGATGCCCTGACGGGAAAAGTGGGTTCGGCCCGGGTGTGCCTAGCGCACCAGGCCGCCGGCATAGTCCATGTGATAGATCTCGTCTTCCCCGTGGAGCACGCGGATGATGCCGGTGAAGTGCTCCAGGTCCCCCTCGTTGTGGTCCTCGTAGCGCAGGTGGCGTTCCTGGACGACGTGGGGCCCGAGCAGCCGCCGTTCGCGGTAGCGGGCCAGTTGAGCACGCTGCAGGAAGGCCGCGAGCTCCTCGCCCGAGATGGGCAACTCGCGGGTGAGGATCAGGTAATTCATGCCCCAGATGACCATCCCCGCGTGGCGCACGATCTCCTGACCGATCACACGGCTGCGTCCGAAATAGCTGTCCCGGTAGGTCAGGCCTCCCTCGCGGTAGATAATCTCCACGGCACCGGGCCGCTCCGGAGGCAGGCGATGCCCTTGGCCCAGGCAGGTGTGTTCACGGGCGACCAGGATGAAGCGTTCGAGTTCCCGCAGGTCCATGGACATACTCCGGAAAACCGCGCCGCTGGTGGGGTCGTATAACGAGCCCCATTATAGCACCGGGAGACAGGGCCGGCAAGTTTGCGCCCGTTTCCCTTTGCTGGTATAATACCAGCGCTCAGAACCGGCTGGAGGAAAAGGACGATGCCGAAGGCGCTGATCACAGGGGTCACCGGCCAGGATGGCTCGTACCTGGCCGAGTTCTTGTTGGAAAAAGGTTACGAAGTCATCGGGATGGTTCGCCGGTCCAGCACGGTGAATTTCGACCGCATCCGGCATATCCAGGACCGCATCACCCTCGTGCAGGGCGATCTCCTGGATCAGGTCTCTCTGATCGATATCCTCGAAGAACACCGCCCCGATGAAGTGTACAATCTGGCCGCACAGTCGTTCGTGCCGACCTCGTGGAAGCAGCCGGTGTTTACGGGCGAGGTCACGGCCCTCGGAGTGACCCGGCTGCTGGACGCCATCCGACTGGTGGACCCGAAGATCCGGTTCTACCAGGCGAGCAGCAGCGAGATGTTCGGGAAGGTGCGGGAGGTGCCCCAGAACGAGAACACGCCCTTTTACCCTCGCAGTCCGTATGGTGTGGCAAAGGTCTACGGCCACTGGATCACGGTGAACTATCGCGAGAGCTACGGCCTCTTTGCCTGCTCGGGCATCCTTTTCAACCACGGTTCGCCTCGGCGGGGGTTGGAGTTCGTGGAACGGAAAGTTTCCCATGGGGCGGCGCGGATCAAGCTGGGATTGGCAAAAGAGCTCCGGCTGGGCAACCTGGACGCCTGCCGGGACTGGGGCTTTGCTGGCGATTACGTGCGGGCGATGTGGCTCATGCTCCAGCAGGACTATCCCGACGACTATGTGGTGGGGAGCGGGGAGACGCATTCGGTGCGCGAGCTGTGCGAGATCGCCTTCGGCGCGCTGGATCTCGACTGGCGGGAATATGTGATCTCGGACCCGAAGTATTACCGTCCGGCGGAGGTCGACCTTCTGGTCAGCGACCCGAGCAAGGCGCGCCGTGTGCTGGGGTGGGAGCCCACCGTTACCTTCGAGCAGCTGGTCCGCATGATGGTCGAGGCGGATCTGGAAATGCTGCGCCGCGAACTAGAACAGCGTGGGGAGTTCCCGCACTGACGCGAAATAGAGAAGGAGGTGTGTCTTGGAGGAGATCCTCCGGCAATTGTGCGAGCTGTACGGCCCCTCGGGGCGTGAGGAGGCCGTGCGCGAGGCGATTCGTGAGGCGGTGGCACCGTATGCCCGGGAGGTGCGGGTCGATGCCCTGGGAAACCTGATCGTGCGGGCCAAGGCCGGTACCCAAGGCGGCAAGCGGATCATGCTGGCGGCGCACATGGATGAGATCGGCCTGGTCGTCAACCACATCGATGAGAAAGGTTTCCTGCGCTTCGGCCGGGTCGGAGGTGTGTTTCCCTGGGTGCTGGTCGGTCAGCGGGTGCGTTTTGCCTCGGGGCAGATCGGCGTGATCGGCGTCGAGCCGTTCGAATCGAAGAACGAGATCGACCTGCCCAAGATGTACATCGACATCGGGGCGGGCAGCCGGGAAGAGGCCGAAAAGCTCGTCCAGGTGGGGGACCTTGCCTGCATGGACCGGGCCTTTGTCCTCACGAACGGTCGGGCCGTCGGCAAGGCGATGGACGACCGGGTAGGGTGCGCGGTGCAGGTGGAGGTGCTCCGGACGCTCCGCCACAGCCCGCACGACGTCTTCGTGGTCTTTACCAGCCAGGAGGAGGTCGGACTGCGGGGTGCGACCACCTCGGCCTTCGGGCTGGCTCCGGACGTCGGGATCGCGGTGGACGTGACCCTGACGGGCGATACCCCCGAGGCTCGGCCGATGGCAGTGGCCCTTGGCAAGGGTCCCGCGATCAAGGTGATGGATCTGGGGATGCTGGCGCATCCCGCGGTCAAGGATCTCCTCATCCGCACCGCGGAAGCGAACGGGATCCCCTACCAGCGGGAGGTGCTCCTCGCCGGCTCGTCAGACGCGCGTGCCATCCAGACGACCCAGGCCGGCATCCCCGCGGGGACCGTCTCCATCCCCACGCGGTATGTACATACCCCTTCGGAAATGGTGGACCTGCAGGATGTGCGCCACGCGGTCCATCTCTTGGTGGCGCTGCTGGAAGGGCCGATCGATCTATAGAGAGGAGCATCGCATCGTGGACGAACGCGAACGGCTGTTGAAAGAGCTGACCGAGGCGGCGGGTGTTCCCGGATACGAAGACGAGGTGCGGGCCGTCCTGCGCCGTTCCCTCGAAGGGATCGCGGAGATCACCCAGGACCGCCTGGGGAGCTTTGTGGCCCGTTTGCCCGGGCCGCCGGGTGGGCCGCGGGTGCTGCTGGCCGGCCATATGGACGAGATCGGCTTTATGGTCCGGCAGATCACGGACGAGGGCTTTCTGCGCTGCGTGCCCCTCGGGGGCTGGTGGGCCCAGGTCGTGCTGGGCCAGCGGTTGGAAGTGCTTACAAGCCGTGGCCGGGTCATCGGGATCACGGGTGCCAAGCCGCCCCACCTGATGGACCAGGAGGAGCGCTCGAAGCTCGTGCCGCTCAAGGACATGTACATCGACGTGGGCGCGACCAACCGCGAGGAAGTAGAGGCGTTGGGCATCCGCCTGGGCGACCCTGTGGTTCCCGTGAGCCCGTTCACCCCGATGGGAAAGCCGGAATCGTACCTGGGCAAGGCCTTCGACAATCGGGTCGGCTGCGCCCTGATGGTGGAGACGCTGCGCCAGATGGCCCACGAGCCGCACCCCAACGAGCTGTACGGCGTGGGGACGGTCCAAGAAGAAGTCGGGCTGCGTGGGGCCAAGACCTCCGCGCATCTGGTGGAGCCGGATGTCGCGCTCATCCTGGAAGTGGACATCGCGGGAGATGTCCCTGGGATCAAGCCCGAGGAATGCCCCATCCGTCTGGGCAAGGGGCCTTCGTTGTTGCTGTACGACTCCCGAATGATCCCCAACCTGCGCTTGCGCGACCTGGTGATCGAGACGGCCGAGGCCGAAGGCATCCCGCTCCAGTATTCCGCGATGACAGGGGGAGCGACGGACGGCGCGATGATCCACATCCACGCGACCGGTGTCCCCTGCGTCGTCTTGGGGGTACCGGCCCGCCACATCCACAGCCACACGAGCATCATCCGGCGCGACGACTACGACCGAACGCTGCAGCTCGTGCTCGCTGTCGTGCGGCGGCTCGACCGGGCGACGGTGGAATCCCTCGTGCGTTAGGAAACTGATGCGCCGGCCACCTCAGGAGGTGGCCGGCGCTTTTGTTCCTCGGCTAGGCGCCGAACTTGGTCAGCCGCCCGGCGCAGGCCAGGGCGACCGGAAGGATATCCAAGTGCCGGATGTGCCCCAGACCTCCTGCCATACAGGCGCGCTCGCCGAAGCGGTCCACGGGGTCGGCCAGGGCGTAGCGGGACCAGAGGAGGATGGGCAGCTCGTGCCAGGAGTGCGATTTCCACAGGGCGGGGGTTGCGTGGTCCCCGGTGATCACCACGACGTCCGGATTCATCTCCAGGATGCGTGGCAACTGCTGGTCGACCTCTTCGATCGCCTGTACCTTGCGCGCGAAGTCGCCGTCCTCTCCGGCGCTGTCCGTCTTTTTCACGTGCAGGAAGAAAAAGTCGTACCTGTCCCAGTGCGCGCGGAGCGTCTCCACCTCCTCCGCAACCGTGCTCCCGGTCGGAAGCACGTCCATTCCGGCCAGGCGGGCCAGGCCCCGATACATCGGGTAGGTCGCGATCGCTGCGCAGCGCATGGCGTAGAGCTGCGGCATCGGTGGTAGTCCGGGGTTCTTGGCCATTCCACGGAGGGTACAGCCGTTTGCGGGAAACTCGTCGGCGAGGAGGCGGAACGCTTCCTGCAGCCAGCGGTTCAGGAGATCGGCGGTTCGCGCCGCTTCAGGCCGCGTCGGTTCCACCGGGCGCGGGGGGACTCCCGTACGCTGCGGGTCGGTCTCGGTCAGCCCGTCATACAGTCCCTCGCCACGTAGCACGAGGACGAAGCGGTAATCCTGGACGGGCTCGAGCAGGACCTCTACGTCCGGCAGGCGGATGGCACGGAGCTTGTCCACCAAGCGTGCGCATTCCGTCGTCGGAATGCGGCCGGCCCGCCGGTCGGTGATCGCGCCGGTTTCCGGGTCGATGGTGCAAAAGTTGCCGCGAGCGGCCAGGTCGTTCGGCTGCAGGTCGAACCCGATCCCCAGCGCCTCCAGGACGCCGCGTCCGATCTCGTATTGAAGGGGGTCGTAGCCGAAGAGCGCCAGGTGGGCGGGACCGCTTCCGGGGGTAATCCCTGGGGCGATGGGCGTGCTCAGGCCACAGGTGCCGCGAGCGGCCAGTTCGTCCATGTGCGGGGTGCTTGCCGCTTCCAGTTCGGTCGGGCCGCCCGGGTACATCGGAAGCCCACCCAGCCCGTCCATCACGAGCAGCACGATCTTGGTCGTATTCGGAACCACAAGCGAACGCAGGAACGAAAGCCGATCCATCCCATACCTCCGGCAAGGCTTGCGAGTTCGGGTTTTCTGTACTATACCACGCCGTACCCGGCTTTGGCAAGCCCGCTTGACGGCTCTGGTGAGATGTGCAAGAATAGGCCGGAGCAGCGAGGGAGGCCGGCGAAGCCGGCCCGCAGCGCGATGGGAGGATGTCCGGTGGTGATCCGAAGTCAAGCGCCGTTGCGCCTCAGCTTCGCAGGCGGTGGCACGGATGTGGAACCGTACCCCCAGGAGCGAGGAGGGGTGGTGCTTTCGGCGACCATCGACAAGTATGCTTACGCGACCTTGGTACCGCGGAACAACGGCGTCATCCGCGTCGAGTCGCTGGACTATGACATCGTCGCCAAGTACGATGTGGACCGGCGGTTGCCTTACGACGGCGAACTGGACCTGGTCAAGGCGGTGGTGCATACGCTGGGTTGTGGCGAAGGCCTGGAACTCTTCCTGCACACCGACGCGCCACCCGGGTCGGGCCTGGGATCGTCCTCGGCGATGGTCGTCGCCCTGATCGGCGCCTTCACCCGATGGCTCGGTCGCTCGATGAGCGGCTACGAGATCGCGCGTCTGGCCTACCGGATCGAACGGATCGAGCTCGGCGTGCCCGGAGGCTGGCAGGACCAGTTTGCTGCGACCTTCGGGGGCTTTAACTTTATCGAGTTCCTGGGGGACGACATCGTCGTGAACCCCTTGCGCATCCCGCACGCCACGCTGAACGAGCTGCACTACCGGCTGCTCCTGTGCTATACCGGACGCACGCGCCTCTCGGGCCACATCCTGGACCGGCAGATCGCCGGCTACCGGGACAGGCGGCCGGAGGTGGTGGCGGCGCTGGACGAGATCAAAGCAATCGCCATCGCTATGAAAAACGCGCTCCTGCAGGGACGGTTCGCCGACTTTGGGCGGCTCCTGCACGAGGAATGGGAACAGAAGAAGCGCCTGGCGCACGGGATCACGGACCCGGGGATCGACGCCCTCTACGAGATCGCCCGTCGGGCGGGGGCGATCGGGGGAAAGCTGCTCGGCGCTGGAGGTGGAGGCTACTTTGTCTTCCTTTGCCCGTTCGAGCGGAAGCATCGCATCGCTCAGGCGCTGGAAGAGGCCGGTGGGCAGGTGGTACCGTTCAACTTCGACCTCCGGGGGCTCCAGACCTGGGAGGTGCAAGAGGAACCCGATGCGCGTTGACATCCTGACCCTGTTTCCCTCGATGTTCTCCGGCCCGTTCGATGAGAGCGTGATCGCCCGTGCCGTCCAGCGAGGCCTCGTTTCCATTCACCTGCACAACATCCGCGATTGGGCCACGGACCGCCATCGGACGGTCGACGATACGCCTTACGGCGGGGGAGCCGGGATGGTCCTCCGAGCCGATCTGTTGGGCCGCGCCATCGAGGCGGTACGCGCGCTCGACCGTCCCGGCCTGGTCGTTCTCCTGACCCCCCAGGGACGGCTTCTCAGCCACGCGATCGCTCGGCAGCTGGCCGCATGGCCCCGGCTGATCCTGGTGTGCGGCCGTTACGAGGGGGTGGACGAGCGGGTCCGTGCGCTGCACGTCGATGAGGAGATCTCCATTGGCGATTACGTCCTGACCGGTGGGGAACTTCCGGCCATGGTGCTGGTCGATGCTGTGGTGCGGCTGGTGCCGGGCGTCGTGGACGCGGAGTCGCTGGAACACGAATCGCACGCAGCGGGTCTCCTGGAGTACCCCCACTACACCCGGCCCGCCCACTACCACGGGCTGGCAGTGCCCCCGGTCCTCCTCTCCGGCCATCACGCGGAGATCGCGCGCTGGCGGCGCGAGCAGGCGCTGCGCCGCACGTACCTCCGTCGGCCCGACCTGCTGGCTCGTGCATCGCTGGACAAGGCAGACCGGGCCTTCCTGCGCGGGATCGGCTGGAAGGACGGTGAAGGGTAGGCGATATGGGAGAAACCCGTTCCAGACGCGTGCTCCTGGCGACGAACAACCCGGGCAAGGTGCGGGAGTACCGTGAGATCCTGGCGGGGATGCCCATCGAGCTGGTCACCCCGCAGGAGATCGGCCTCGCGCTCGAGGTGCCCGAGACCGGCGCGACCTATGAGGAAAACGCGCGCCGCAAGGCATGCGCCTTTGCCGCCGCAAGCGGCCTCGTGGCCCTTGCGGACGATTCCGGGCTGGAGGTCGATGCCCTCGGCGGGGCTCCGGGTGTCCACTCCCATCGTTACGACGGCGGCCACGGGAGCGACGCGGAGCGGTACCGTCTGCTTCTCAAACGTCTGGAGGGCGTTCCCTGGGAGCAGCGCACCGCGCGTTTCCGGTGCGTCATCGCCGTCGCGACGCCCGCGGGCGAGGTCTATACGTGCGAGGGGGAATGTCCCGGGGTGATCCTCACCGCGGCGCGTGGGGCGGGGGGCTTCGGATACGACCCGGTCTTTTACCTGCCCCAGGCCGGCCGTACGATGGCCGAGCTCGCCCCGGAGGAGAAGAACCGGGTGAGCCACCGGGGCCGGGCCGGCCGCAAGGCCCGCGAGATCCTGCTTCGGCTGCTCGAGCAAACCGGCGGCGAGCCGCCCGTTACGCCGTGTGCGGAATGAGGCAGAGGAAGCGCAGCGGCACCGCGCCGTTGTTGCGGAACTGATGCTGCAGCCCCCCGGGAACGAACACGGCGGTCCCCGGGACGAGCGGCTGTTCCCTCTCCTCGGTACGGACAACCCCCTGTCCCTCGAGGACGTAAACCTCGTGTTCCCACGGATGGCGATGCTCCGGGGCACTGCTCCCAGGTTGTAGCTCGAAGAGCCGCATGGCGAAATGCGGGGCGCCGTCCTCGCGGGTGATCAGCCAGCGTACGCTGACCCCTTCGAGCTCCTCCACCGGGGCGGCCGGCACCTCACTGGAGTGGACGACCTTCAACGGCATCTGGGGGACCTCCTGTCTCCACCTGTCGTGGGGAGTATATCTTCTGGATCGCCGGCTGTCAAACGAGCATCCTGGGTTTGTTCTGGGGACGTTCCCATGGTATACTACGGTCACGTGGAACCAGACCGGCCGAAGGAGAGGCCAGCGTGCGCCTCGTCGAGCGTCTCTTCTATCTCCAGCAACTGGATGACCGGATCGGCCTCTTGAGCACCCAGCTGCAGGCGTGCGCGGCGCGCCGGGCCGAAATAGAGGGATCCGTGGAGGCCAAGCGGCGCGCGCTTGCAGCGCAGGAAAGTGCCCTGCGGAGCGAGGAACTGGACCTCCGCAGGGTGGAGCGGACGCTTCAGGAAGTCGAAACGCAGCTCCGGGAAGCCGAGGAACGGCTCTACAGCGCGGCCGTTCACTCGGCGCGTGAGGCTGCTGCGCTGGAGGCGCAGATCGAGCAGCTTCGCGCCAGGAAAGAAGAACTCGAGGACGGAGCTCTGAGCCGGATGCTTGCCCTGGATGAGATGCGGGAAGCGGTGCGCCGCCTTCAGCAGGAGGTGGAGGCTGCCCAAGCGACCCATCAGGCGGTCTTGGCGCATCTGCAGGCGGAGGAGCTGGCTTGCGATACGGAGCTTCGGCAGTTGCAGGCCGAACGCGCCGCACAGGTGGACGGCCTTGCACCCGCCGTGGTACAGCTCTACGAACAGCTGCGCGCGTCCCGAGGTCGTGCCGTAGCCCGGATCGAGGGCACGAACTGTTCGAACTGCCGTCTGGAGGTCGCGCTGCTCACGCGGAAAGCGGCTCTGGGCGAAGACCTCGTCCGCTGCGAGAACTGCGGTTGTATCCTGTTCCATTCTGCATAAAGCCTGCGCGGTGCCCGGGGAGGCGCGCAGTTCCCGGGAGCGTGCGCATGGGACGGTTGGTCCGATCCGGCGGACCGCCGTGGAGGGGGATCCCGATGGAGGATCGCTGGATCGATCCTGCGTCTGTCTTCTTGGAGATGCTTCGCGATCGGATCGACCTCGTGCATGTGCCCTTCACCGAGCGAGGTTCGCGGATCCTTTTTTCGCGCACCGCGGCTTCTCCGGAGGCCCCCTTCTGCATCCGCCTTGCCGAACGGTGGGACAAGCAGGAAGCCCGCTACGGAAACTACCGCCTGCGGCGGCCCATTGTGGACGGGTTGAGGTTGATCGCGCCGGAAGGGGAGCCCCTACCCGTCCGAACCACCACGTACCCTCACCTGGTTGTGCTTTCTACCCCGCTGGGCACGGTACGGCTCTCGTTCCAGGATATGGAGACGCTCCATTTCCAGTTGCCCGAGTCCCCCATCGGATTTCGCTTCCAGGTACAGGCCGATACAGGGCACCTGGACCGCAGAGGTGGCACCTTCCACGGCCCGCGCAACACGGCCTACACGTTCAACGGTCGGCTCCGGGAGAACCGGATCGAAGAGCGGCCGGACGGCTACCTCGAGGTCCAGGCTGTCCCGGAGGCTGGCCCGGGGCGGGCGATGGTGCTGAACATCTCTCCGCGGCTGGGGTTCAACCGCACGGTTCCGCCTGCGGAGGCCGTGATCCCGGCGGCCGCAAGGCGCTGGCACGAGTGGTTTGCGGCTGCCCCGCCGGTCTTGCCGCGCTTCGAGCGACAGTACTACTACGCCTGGTGGGTTATGCGCGCGGGCTTGCTGAGCACGCGCTACTATATGACCCGCGAGGGCATGAGCCCGAGCAAGGTCCACTACGTCGGGGTATGGAACTGGGATGCCTATTTCCATGCCCTGGCTTATCGGCACGTGGACATCCGTCTGGCGGAGGACCAGCTGCGGTTGTTGCTGGATCATCAGCGCGAGGACGGGATGATTCCCGACGCGGTGCACGATGAGGGAATCGTGACCCACCTTTCCGGCCCCGTCGATGCCGACGTGACCAAGCCTCCCTTGCTGGCCTGGGCCGCGCTGAAGCTCTACGAATCGAGCGGCCACCTCGACTTCCTGGACGAGATCTACGAGCCGCTGGTGCGCTGGAACCGGTGGTGGTTTGCGTTCAACGACGACGATCGGGACGGCCTGTGCCAGTACAACCATCCCTTCTCTTCGGGCCTCGACGATAGCCCCCTGTGGGACGAAGGGATGCCCGTCGAATCGCCGGATCTGAACACCTACCTCTGTCTCCAACTGGAAGCGCTGGCTCAGATCGCCTCCCTCATCGGGGAGAAAGCGGACGTGGCCAAGTGGCGCGAGGGCGCGGAGCGGGTGGCCCGCGAGATCGTGGCGCAGATGTGGGATGAGGAAGCGGGACTCTTCTGGGCCCTGCGCCGCACGGACTCGGGCAAAAAGTGCGCGGTGCGCGTGGTCACACCGTTCAGCCTCTTGCCGCTTTGGACCGGCCGGCTTGCCCCGGACGTACGGCGGCGCCTGATCGCGCACCTGACCGATCCGCGGACATTCTGGACGCGCTATCCGATCCCGACGGTCGCGCGCTCGGACCCCCATTACGCGCCCGACCAGATGTGGCGCGGGCCCACGTGGGTGAATATCAACTACCTGTTCATCGAGGCGCTCAAACGAGTGGGCGAGTTCGCGCTGGCTCAGGAACTGTGCGAGCGTACGCTCGACCTGATCCTTCGACACGAGGATTTCTACGAGTATTATCATCCCGAGAGCGGCGACCACCCTCCGAAAGCGGCGCCGACCTTCGGCTGGACAGCTGCCGTCTTTATCGATCTGGCCATCCAGGCCAGTCAGGACAGAAAGGAGTCTGCATGACACCTTTCCTTCGCTTGATCTTTGCCCTCGTGTGCATCATCACCGGAGCCAAGGCCGGAGGCTGGATCGCCCGTCGGTTGCGGCAGCCTGCCGTCCTGGGCGAACTGCTTGTCGGCCTTGTCCTCGGGCCCAGCCTGCTGAACCTGCTCGGGTGGCCGTTCCTGCAGGATGCCCACAACTCCCATCTCCTCGAGGAGACTGTCTACCAGCTCGCCGAGCTGGGGGTCGTGTGCCTGATGTTCCTGGCAGGACTCGAGATCGACCTGACGGAGATGCGTCGGGCCGGCCGGGTAGCCACATTCGCCGGTGTGAGCGGCGTGCTCTTTCCGCTGGGCCTGGGGGCCCTGGCTGCCTTACCCTTCGGGTACCAGGGTCGAGCGGCGATCTTTGTCGGCGTGATCCTGACCGCGACCAGCGTGAGCATCAGCGCGCAGACGCTGCTCGAGCTTGGCAAGCTGCGCAGCCCGGAGGGCGTGGCCCTCCTGGGCGCCGCCGTGGTGGACGACGTGCTTGTGATCCTGCTCTTATCGGTGATGACCGCACTGGAAGGAGGGCAGGGAAGCATCGGTGCCATCCTCCTGGTCTTCCTGCGGATGGTGCTGTATCTCGGGGCAGCCCTTGCGGTCGGCTTTTTCCTCCTGCCCCGTCTGGCGGAGTGGGTCGATCGACAGCCGATCACGGAAGGGTTGGCC
>JBMFPK010000021.1:0-16157 GCA_049969155.1 Chloroflexia bacterium
GTACAGAGGGCTCTCGAAGCGGGCGGCCGGGATGCGTGTGTCCCACGGCCGGCCTACGCGTCTTCGACGGCGAACGTGCACCTACGATTCGGGAAGGTTCAGATACTCCCTCAGCCGGTGGATCACCTCGCGCCGGTCTTCTTCTCGGTGTACAAAGTCGAGCTGGTCGCAGTCGAAGGTGATCACGGGGCAGAGCTCCCATCGCTCGATCCACAGCTCGTACCGCCGGTTCAGCGTCGCCAGGTACTCCGCCGGGATGTCCCGTTCGTAGGGCCGCGAACGGCCATTGATCCGGGCCAGGAGGGTGGGGACGGACGCTTTCAGATAGATCAGGAGGTCGGGACGATCCACGCTGCGGGAAAGTGCCAGAAACAGGCGGCGGTAGGTCTGAAAGTCGCGCGGCGCCAGAATGCCCTGCTCCAGGAGCCCTTTGACAAAGATTTCATAGTCTTCGTACATGCTCCGATCCTGGCAGACGGAAAGCGGGTTGTCCGAGATCTCCTGGTGTTGCTCGTAACGCTGGCTCAGGAAGTAGATTTGCGCGTGGAACCCCCAGCGATGCATGTCCCGGTAATAGTCGTCCAGGTAGGGGTGGTCGGCGACCAGCTCGTAGTAGGGTTGCCAACCGAATTCGCGGGACAGCAGCTCCACCAGCGTGCTCTTTCCCACCCCGATGTTCCCGGCAACCGTGACATAAACACGACGATGCTCCTGCTGGCGCATGGCGTCCTCCTGGACCGCACGGGTCCCTCCCACGCATTCCATCCTATCCGAGAGGGCGTTCTCTGTCAAACTGCATCAAAGCCCCCCTTGATTTTCCGATTGAAATCGGTTACAATATACTGAAAACGAGGCAGGAGCTGCTGGAGATGGATCCCGAGGATGGGCAGCGTGACAAGCATGTCCCTACTTGGAAAGGAGGTGATCGGAGCGGACGGAAGGCGGTCTGTTTGGAGGGTACCGGCAGCGGCTGCCGGATGGAATGCCTCAACGTAAGGAGGTTCCTGCCATGGCTGAGTATCGGGGTTGCGAGATCATCGCCGAGTACCTGATCAAGGAGAAGGTCCCCTACGTGATCGGCTACGCCGGCCACGGGGCCATCGGCCTGCTGGACGGCATCTATGATCGGCAGGACAAGATCCGTGTCATCTGGCCGCGTGTCGAGCAGGCAGCGGGCTTTATCGCCGACGTCTACTTCCGCCTGACCGGTGTGCCGCTCCTCGTCTATGCCTCCACCGGACCTGGCCCGATGAACCTCACCATCGCCGTGGCCAATGCCTTTTACGACTCTTCCGCCTTCCTCGTGGTCACGGGCCAGGTGACCACCGATCAGTTCGACACCGGGGCCCTCCAGGAGGAGTATCGCTATTTTCCCGGCGATTTCCCCTCCGTGCTCAAGCCGATCGTCAAGCACTCCTGGCAGATCCGCAAGGTGGAGGACCTCGTCCGCTACCTGCCGAAGGCCTTCAAGCTGATGCGCACCGGCCGCCCCGGCCCCTGCCACTTTGACATTCCCTACGACCTGTATATCCGCAAGGCGGACGTGGAGATCCCCGAGCCGGAGCACTGGTCCCGGCCGATGCACTGGCGCACCCCGGCTTCTCCCGAGGCCGTGGAGAAGGCGCTCGACCTGCTTGCGAAGGCGGCACGCCCGCTGATCCTTGCAGGCGGCGGGGTGATAGTCTCCGGCGCGACCGAGGAGCTGAAAGCGTTCGCCCGCTATCTGGATATCCCGGTTTACACGACGCTTATGGGCAAGGGCGCTATGGCAGAAGGGGATCCCCTCTACCTGGGTGTGGCCGGTTGTTGGGGGCACTATCCTGCGGCCGAGGCTGCCCGCAATGCGGACGTCATCCTCGCCATCGGAGCCCGCTTTTCCGACCTGCACTGCGCGTCCTGGCTCCCAGGTTACATCTATAACATCCCACCCACCAAGCTGATCCACGTGGATATCGATCCGAGCGAGATCGGGCGCAACTATCCGGTCGAACTGGGGATCGTCGCGGATGCCAAGGCCTTCCTGGCCCAGATCCTGGAGATGGCCAAGGCGAAGGGCATCAAGCGCGACAGCAAGGCCTGGCTGGACGAGATCTACGAGTACAAGACCGCTTGGCAGAACTTTATCAGCCCCTACGCGACGAACGAGGAGGTGCCCATCGATCCCCGGCGCATCCTGATGGATATGCGCCGCATTGCGCCCCCGGATACGATCCTCGTGGCCGACGTGGGGAACAACCAGGCTTGGGTGGAGCAGTACTGGGATACCCCCCAGCCGCTCACGCACATCAGCCCCGGCGGTTTTGCTGCCATGGGCTTCGGGGTGTGCGGCGTGCTCGGGGCGAAACTGGCATGCCCCGAATCGCCGTGCGTGAACGTCTGCAGCGACGGCGGCTTTATGATGACGCCCCACGCCGTGGCCACCGCCGTGGAGTACGACCTCCCTGTGGTGTGGGTCGTCTTCAACAACTACTCGATCGGGTGCATCCGCGACCTCCAGCGCTTCTACCTGGATGGCCGCGAGATCGGCACGAGCTTCATGAAGGTCAAGACCGGCGAACTGTGGAACCCGGACTTTGCCAAGATGGCCGAGGCGATGGGTGCGGTGGGGATCCGTATCGAGCGGCCTGGCGACTTTGCGCCGGCCTTCGAGCAGGCGCTCAAGTCGGATCGGCCGACCCTTATCGACGTGATCATCAACCGCGATACACCCGTGCCGATCACCGGTACCTGGCAGATGCCGCCGATCCCTCCCGCCGAGCCGACCTTCGGAAAGCGGCGCGTCCGGACCTAACCAGTTTTCCGAAAACTGGGGACGAGCGCCGGGCACGGACCGACGCTTGTCCCCATCAACCGAGGTGACGACTTGGAGGACGTCTATCCTTTCCTGTATCCTTTCACGGCGATCGTCGGGCAGGAAACGTTGAAAACAGCCCTCGTGCTGAACGCCGTGAACCCGGAGATCGGCGGCGTGCTCATCCGCGGCCCCAGCGGGACCGCCAAGTCGACCGCTGTACGCGGTCTGGCCGCGCTCTTGCCGCCCATTGAGGTGGTCGCGGATTGCGCCTTCCAGTGCGACCCCCGCGACCCCCAGGCGCAGTGCGCTTCCTGCCAGGAGCGTGTCGCGCGCGGAGAGACGCTCCCGATTGCCGTTCGCCCACGCCGGCTCGTGAACCTTCCGTTGAACGCGACCGAGGATCGCGTCGCCGGTACGTTGGATATCACCCGTGCTCTGCGCGAAGGGATCCGGGCGCTGGAACCGGGTCTGCTGGCCGAGGCCCACAGGGGGATCCTCTACATCGACGAGATCAACCTGCTGGACGACCATATCGTCGACCTACTCCTGGACGCCGCCGCGCTCGGGGTGAACATCGTGGAGCGCGAAGGGGTCTCGGTGAGCCATCCGGCACGCTTCCTCCTGGTAGGCACGATGAACCCGGAAGAAGGGGAACTGCGCCCCCAGATCGCCGACCGTATCGGGTTGCAGGTGGAGATCGACGCCCTGCTCGATGAGGAGGCACGCGTCGAGGTGATGAAACGTCGGGAGGCGTTCGCAGCGGACCCGATCGGCTTTGCCCGGCGTTACCAGGAATCGCAGGATCGGCTTCGCCATCGCATCCAGGAGGCCGCCGCGTTGTTGCCCCGTGTGCGCACACCCGATCCCCTCTACCGGGCCATCGCGGAATTGACGGTGCGCTCCGAGGTGCGAAGCCACCGTGCCGACATCACCATCCTCCAGTGCGCCAAGGCGCTGGCAGCCCTGGCCGGACGTCTGCAGGTCGAAGCGGAGGATGTCTACGAAGCCGCGCTCCTCGCGCTGGGACATCGCTTGCCGCACGATCCTTTCGCGATCGGAGCCCAACTGGACCCGCTGACGATCCGGCGCCGCCTGGAGGATATCCTCGGAGCGACGCTGGACGTAAAAAAAAAGACCACCCTTCTGAGCGTGGAGAAGCGGTCGAGTTAGCCGGCCTTGCGCTCGCGGAGCCGGAGATCGGGGAAGCGAGCACGGAAACGGCCGGCGCCTTTCGTTTACCCAGAAGGCGACCCCCGGAGTTGCGTGCCGCGAGTGGACTGCGGGACGCGGCCATCGTCCATCGGCGACGCGGCAAATACACGCGCCCCCGATTTCCCAACCATGCGGTGGAGGATGTCGCCCTAGACGCTACGCTGCGCGCAGCCGCGGCACGCACCGTTGCCCGGGGCCTCGCGGTTCTCGCCGTGCAACCGGAAGACCTCCGGGAAAAGGTGCGGCGCCACCGCTCCCCCTATGTGATCGCGTTTGTCGTGGACAACAGCTGGTCCATCCACGTCGAAAAGACTCTGGAGCGCGTCAAGGCGGTTGTGCTCGACCTGCTGCGGGATGCCTATCACCACCACGATCGGATCGCGCTGGTCGCCTTTCGCCACAGCCGGAAACCTGATGCGGCGGTCTTTCTTCCCCCGACGAGCAGCCTGGCGCGTGCAGCGGCCCGGCTGCGCCGAATCCCCGTCAGCGGTTCCACCCCGCTCCCGGACGCGATCTGGAAGGCCTGCCGTCTGCTGTGCCTGGAGCGGCTGAAGCATCGGAACGCCATCCCTGTGCTCGCCCTGGTCACGGATGGGCTGCCCAACGTCGCCATCCGGCCGGGCGACGACCCGTATGAAGAGGTGGCGCAGCTGTGCCGGCGGCTGGTCTGGGAGCGCATCGCCACGCTGGTCGTAGACACGGAGCCGACAGGGCACGAGGCCGGCCGGAGCAATTGCCGACAGATGGCCGCGCTGAGTCGTGGGAAGTATCTGACCCTCTCGCGCCTGACGCGCCGGGCGCTCCAGCAGGCGCTTCAGGAGCTTCAGCAGGCGGGACGCTCCCCCGCGGTGGAAGCATCGTCCTGAGGAGGTCGCTTTGGCGAAAGATCGGTATCGTGGCGAGTTGTTGGGAAACGCGGAAGCGCAGGGGTTGCCGGAACGCTCCCTCCTGCTTTCCCCATGGCTGGATGCCCACTTGCTGTTTGGCTGGGAGTACCTCTCCTCGGACACCATCGAGCCGTTCTTCCGCTCCACCTACTCCGAGGCCCCCCTAGCCGAGGTGGTCGCGGCTCTGGCATCTGAGGGACTGCTCGAGGAGCGCGGTGGCGGCCGTTGGGCCGTTCCCCCCGGTCGGCGCTCGGAGCTGGCGGATCTGTTGGGCCGTACGCTGCTCGAAGCGCCCCTAGCGGTCGCCGGGTGGGAAATTCCCGCAGGCGAGCTCCTGGCGGCCTTCCGCACGTTCCTCGGGGAACTGTACGGCCCGGACATCGCCAAGCCGCTTCCCGAAGCCGGGGTGTGGGGGGGAGCGAGCTTCAGGACCGGCCGGCGTGTGCACCATCTCCTTGTGCGACCCTACGCCGTTCCTTTCGAGCCGCCGGGTGACGCGTTCCTGTGCACGCTCTGTGCCCTCCCTGCGCCGGCCGTCTCCGTGCTGAGTGAGCGCATCGTGTCGCTCCCTGCCCTCCGCCGCAGTACGGCCTTCGCGGACACTTCCCGAGGCTGGAAGGTCAACCTGACGCGGAGCGAGGTGTTCGTGCACCTGGAACGCTTCCTGTGGCGGAGCTACCGGTTGCGCCTCATTCCCGCGCCGGCGCTTACGGAAGCGCTGCTTGCCGCGGGCATCCTGGTGCTGGAGAAGGGCTAGCCAACGCTCGGGATCGCCGAGGGTTGTCCACTTGCCTGGACAGGGGCCCCGGCGCCTTTCGGCATCCACGCCAGCGCCAGGAGCGTTCCTGCCGGCGTGAGGGTCGGGAGGAAGGCGAGCACCCAGCGGACGGCCGCCGGAGGCTGTGGGCACAGGAGAGCCAGGAGCGGCGAGAGCGAAGCGGCTCCGGCAACGGCAAGGGCCCAGAAACACGCCGCGCACTGCTGCGCCTTGAGCCTCGAGACCAGGATCAGGAAGGGCAGGTAGAGGAGGACCTGATAGTATGCCCAGGCAAGCGGCGAAGCCAAGAGACAGGCCGCGATGTAGAGGGCGAATCCCCGGTCGAGCGAGAAGGGGCCTTCAGAGTCGGCTGCGTGCGGCGCCTGGTGCCGCTGGACCAAGAGGAACACGAGCACCACCGCCGCTGCAGAAAGGAGGCAAGCTAACAGGTCCCGCACCTGGGGAAAGCGCGATAGGGCTGGCCAGATCGAAGCGAGCTTGTACACGCTTCCCCAGAGGGAAAGATTGCCCTGCCGGCTGTAGAGCTCCGGGACGACGCGGTGCTGAACGGAAACGTAACGCAGGTAAGCGGTCGGTCCGCATAGGGCCGCTGCAACGAGCGACATCCCCAGGGCGCTGCCCATACTGGTCGCGAGCGCCTTCCAGGCCCGGCGTTGGGCGAGCAGGAGGAAAAAGAGGGCCGGATAGAGGCGTGTGACGGCCGCAAGCCCGAGCAATAGGCCGGCCGGCAGCCATTTCCCTCGCCGAAGCCAGAGCCAGCTCAGTGTCAGTCCCAGCAGCAGGAAGAGCTCCGTGTGCGCATAGACCAGATGGAAGGCCAGCGGGGGAAAGAGCACGAAGGCGCACCCAAGGGCGATCCGCCCCCAGAGCGACAGAGAGGGTCGCAGCTCGCGCGCGATGAGCCAGAGGGAGCCTATCCAGGCGATCAGCGAAAGGACTTGCCAGAGGCACCAGGCTGCCGGGTAGGGAAGCAGCGCCAGCCAGGCGATGGACACCACGAACGCCGGGGGCCCCACGGCGCTATCGATAAAGTAACCGTCCAGCCCCAGTTGGAGGCGGGCTTCCGAACGAAGGCCGCTGTACACGTCTTTGCCCTGGAGCAGAAGTTGCCCAGCCAGGTAGTACGAGGGAAAATCGAGCTCCCGGTGGCTGGTGCTCCACGTGTGCCCCTGGTGCCAGAGTTCCATCCCCAACGCGGCGATGTAGCCCAGGGCACAGGCTAGGAGCGAGACAGTCCCATATATGCGCCAACGAGAGCCGGATCGGCTTCGGATCATCGCTTGCCTCACGCGCGAGGTGACAGAAAGGACGCCCCGATTGTACGACCTCCAGGCCGGCTGCGCAAGTTGCTCCCGGGGGGAGGAGTGTGGTATAATACTTTCGCGCCCCTGTAGCTCAGTGGACAGAGCGAGGGTTTCCTAAACCCTGCGTCGGCGGTTCGAGTCCGTCCAGGGGCATCGGGGATCCCACCCCTCGCGGACTGGAGAGCCTATCTCTGGGTGGGAGACGGCGGAAGGATTTGCTGCTTGCATACGGGGTTACAAGGGGCGTGTGCGATCGCCCTTTTTTTCGTCCTTGGAGCGGCTCGGGATGGCCATCGAGATCTTGCCACCGGAAGTGGTCGCCAAGATCGCCGCCGGCGAGGTGGTGGAGCGGCCGGCGTCGGTCGTGAAGGAACTTGTGGAAAACGCGATCGATGCGGGGGCACGCCACATCCGCGTGGAAATCCGTGCAGGCGGTCGCCAGGAGATCCGTGTGGTGGACGATGGCTGTGGAATCCCGGTAGAGGACATCGAACGCGCGTGCCGGCGACACGCCACGAGCAAAATCCGTTCCGCCGAGGACCTTGATCGGGTGCGTACGTTGGGGTTCCGTGGCGAGGCCCTGGCGAGCATCGCTGCGGTCTCCCACCTGACCCTTGTCTCCCGGCCCGCAGGCCAGTCAATCGGGATGGAGGTCCGTGCAGAAGGGGACACGATCGCTCCGCCAATACCGCGCGCGTGCACGATCGGAACGGTGGTGCTCGTGCGCGATCTCTTCTTCAACACGCCGGCCCGGCTCAAGTTCTTGAAGACGCCGCGGACGGAGGCGGCATACATCTACTCCCTGGTCTGCGACTATGCTTTCGCGCACCCGCAGATCGCTTTCCACCTCCTCAGCGACGGCCGCACCCTGTTGCGCACGACCGGGTCCGGGCGTCTCCTCGATGCCCTGGTCGAGGTCTACGGCCTCGAGACGGCTCAGCAGATGATCCCGGTGGAGAGCGAGTCCCGGGAAGGAGTGGGCCTCCTCCGGGTGATCGGGTACGTGGGGCAGCCGTCCCTGAGCCGCGCCAGCCGTCGCGCGATCACCTTCTTTGTGAACGGGCGACGCATCCGCGATACCAGCCTGACCTACGCCGTTGAGGAGGCCTACCATACCCTCCTGATGGCCGGCCGGCACCCGATCGCGGTGATCGGGATCGAGATCGATCCGGGCCAGGTGGACGTGAACGTGCACCCCACGAAGAGCGAGGTCCGGTTCGCCGAGCCGGAGCGCGTCTTCGCCGCCGTTCAGCGCGCCGTCCGGGAATCTCTCCGGGAACATGCGGAAATTCCTCAGGTAGCATACGCCCCGGCACCCGGCACGCTTCCGGCCGGTGCGCCGGTGGCCGTCCCGCTTCCCACCGTCGGCGGGGATCTTTTCCCGCAGGAGGCTACCGCTCCCGCGCCGCGCGACGAAAAGAAGCTTCCGCCCTTGCGCGTGCTCGGACAGCTGGCGAGCAGCTACATCCTGGCCGAGGGACCGGAGGGGCTCTACATCATTGACCAGCACGCCGCTCACGAACGCATTCTTTACGAGCAGCTGCAGGAAGAGCACCAGCGGCAGGCTGTCCGTGCCCAGGTCCTGCTGGAACCGGTCCTCCTCCACGTGAACCCTCTTGAGGAAGCCTTTCTCGAGGAGCGGGTGGACGAGCTCGAGCGCTGGGGATTCGTGCTCGAGCCGTTCGGGGACCGGGTGTACCGCGTGCGCAGCGTCCCGGCCGTCCTGGCCCGTATGCAGCTACACAGCACGCTGGAGAGCCTTCTCGAGGCGTGGATCGAAGGGGCGCGCCGCGGCGATGCCTGGGAGGAGGCAATCCTCATCACGATCGCCTGCCATAGCGCTGTCCGCGCGGGCCAGACCCTGACCGCCGAGGAGATGCGCCAGCTCGTGCGCCTCCTGGAAAAGACCCGCTTCCCGCGCACTTGCCCGCACGGCCGGCCAACCATGATCCTCCTGAGCCAGCAGCAATTATCGCGCGACTTCAGACGCCGTTGACCTGCCGGGCCTTGGGCGCTGCCCTACACCCCGTACCCACAGCCCACCGGAACTACTGGGCCTCTTCGAACACCACCAGTCCCGTCCGGGCAGCAAGTTCGTAATACTGCAGGAGCTTTTGGACGTCCCGCACGCCGCACTCGGCCTCCACGCGGTCGGCGATCTCCAGGAGGGTGCGCCGCCCGTCCGTCCAGTACATGGCGAGCGTCGGTGCTACGGAATGTCCCAACTCCTTCAAC
The DNA here is from genome assembly GCA_049969155.1 of Chloroflexia bacterium. Classification (GTDB taxonomy): domain Bacteria; phylum Chloroflexota; class Chloroflexia; order DTKN01; family DTKN01; genus DAOTVY01. The sequence continues at coordinate 9,211 of JBMFPK010000021.1, forward strand.
AGCGGGCGAAGCGCATCGCGCTCCTCCGGGCTCAGCCGCTGCAGGCGGTGCCGGAGGGAAAAAGGCCCCCGGTACACTCGCCGTGGCACCAGCCGGCCCGCCTTCTCCTCCCACTCGTCGGCCTGGTGTTGCTCCGGTGCCGGCAGCAGCCCCCCAAAGAGCTCGCGCAGCGCTTCTTCGGCACGGTTCAGTTCGCGGAGCCTCGCTGCGCTCAGGCTGCTTTCCCACTCGGCGCGCTGGGCGAGCGGGCCGCCGGCCAACCGCTCCAGCTGGCCGAGTGAAGCGACGCGGTGCTCCACAAGCAGCTGCACCTTGCGTGCGAGCCGATCCCGTTCGCGCGCGAGTTCGCCAGGAGAAGGCACCGGGTCCCGGCTCAGGAGCCCGTCCAGCCAGCCCTGCACGATCTGACCCATCCGAGCCTCGGCTCGCCGTACAAGGGCCTGACCCAACCACCAGGCTTCGCGCGCTCCCGCGGTAGCGAACCACCAGAGGTAGGTTGCTGCCGCGACCCCCACGCGTGCCAGCATCTCCGGATCCACCTTGTCGATCGTGTCGGCGTCCGTGTGGTAGAAGCGATCCGGCCACTGGAGCATCATCGGGCACGGGATTCCCACAGTGGGGTCGGTCAGGATGTAATGGTCGCTTCCAGCGGAGAAGGGCGCCTCCGTCCAGCGAAAGAGGGCATACTGGGTAGTCCCCATGAAACCCTCGCCTTCCGCGGCGATCGTCTGTACGATCTGGGCCAGCAGGTCATCGCACACGCTCGGCGCGGACAGGGGGGCCTGTGTCAGGTTCAGGGTGCTCCCGCACTGCGCCTGGTCCTCGCCGACCATGTCGAGGTTCAGCGCCGCCACGACGCGCGGAATAGAGGTCTCGTGTGTGGCCAGGTAGGCGTAGGTGCCGGTCATCTCGGGTACCAGCAGGAAGCGTATCCCGCGCCGGAACGGAGGGATCTTTCCGGCAGCCCGAAGCGCCGAGAGGGCCCGCGCGACTTCGAGAAGCGTCGCTGCCCCGGAGGCGTTGTCGTTCGCGGAGGGCTGCGGATGGCACAGATGGGCGATCAGCCAGACCTCCTCTTCGGTTTCTCCCGGAAGGAAACCTTCCACGACCTCCATATGCCCTGCGTAAAAGGAGGCGTCCACTTCGGCATACAGGCGGATGCTCCGCCCCTCTCGTGCCTCGGCTCTGGCCAGGCGCCGGAGCCACTCCCCCTGGTGTGGCGAAAGGACAAATCCGAAGCAGCGCGTCTCTCCATCGGCCCACCAGAACGACGTGTACTGACGGGCGTCCAGGCTCATCAGGGGGCGCACCGGGGGAGCTTCGCGCATCCCATCGTACACGATGCCGATCGCTCCGTGGCGCTCCACCGCGAGGTCGCGTACCCGTTCCAGATCCCCGCGCGCGAGGACCATCTTGCCACGCAGATCCAAACCCTCGTACGCGCCTTCCTCTTCCCCATCTTCCAGCACGACCAGGTCGGTTTCGATGCCCTCCGGGGGAGTGGCGAGGCTGCGCTGGATCAGCGAGATCTTGTCTTCCCGGTAGTCGGCGAGGGTCCGAGCTTCGCGCTCCGGGGAAACGAGCCGCAGCACCGCCGATTGGGCGTGCCATTCCTGGGGGATCGGGTAGCCCCAGAACTCGGTCACCCCATCCGCCGGGAACGAAAGCACCTGCGTCTGGATACCGGCCTCGCGCAGCCGGGTGGCGCAGAAGCGCGCTGCCTCACGGAAGCCAGGACTGGACTGGATGCGGTGGAATGTGACGATCTGGCCCAGGTCCTGCAGGGCTGCCCTGCCGGACACGGCCTCGCGGAACAGCTGCACCGTTCGTTCGAGCATCGTTCAGCCTCCCAGGTTGATCTGTACGCCTCCGCCTCCGCGTTCGCGGGGCAGGTAACGGGCGATGGCGCGCACGAGGTTGCTCATCGGCATGGTCTGCAACCATACCCGTCCCGGGCCCGTGAGACGCGCCAGGAAAAGCCCCTCGCCGCCGAAGAGCATGGTCTTGATCCCACGTACAGTGTGCACGTCGAAGGCAACCGTGGGTTCGAACATCGCCACGTGCCCGGGGTCCACGAGTAGCACCTCTTGCGGCTGTAGCACGTACTCGACCGTTTCCCCGTCCAACCCTGCGAAGAACATCCCAGGGCCGGTGAGCCGCTGGAGCAGGAACCCCTCGCCGCCGAAAAAACCCGCGCCCAGGCGCTTCTGCCAGTGAACGGACATCTGCACCGATTTCTCCGCACACAGGAAGGCATCCTTCTGCACGATGAGCGACTGCTCCGGGGCCAACTCGACCGGCACGATCTTCCCTGGGAATTCGTTGCCGAAAGCGAGCAGCCCCACGCCGTTCGCCGTGTGGTAGTCGACGACGAAGAGGGATTCCCCGGTGACCAGGCGGCCGAGCATTTTGCTCAGCCCTCCCCCGGATACTGCCTCCATCTGCACGTTCCCGGTCATCCAGGACATTGCTCCGGCCTCGCTGTAGACGCCTTGGCCCGGTTGCAGCTCCAGCACGAGGACCTGGAGCGTTGTGCCGATGATCCGATAACGGAGGCCGGCAGCCGAACTCCCTTGCACGCTTTCCTCGGCCACGGGGCCTTGGCGGATCCCGGACGGGCTTTCAGCCTCCTGCAGAGGATTGCCGCACCCGATGCAGAAGCGGGAGCCTTGGGGGTTCTCCGTCCCACACCTTGAGCAACGCATCGCACCTTCTCCTGCGCCGTATGCGCCTTGTCCCAGGTACCCCGCGCCAGGGACTCTTGACCTCGGAGGTCATCATAGCACAGCGCAGGGCTCTGGGCAACTCGGTCGCGCAGCCTTCTCCCGCTTCCGGGCGAGTGGGGAAAAACACGCGTGGAAAGGCGAACAGATGTTCGTAAGTGGGGAAGGACACCCGCATTTCGGGCCTTTTCGGGCTACGTAGCCCAAATGGTAACCTTTTCCTCTTGACGTTTCCCATGGCTGCGTGTATAATGGCGGCCAAGGGCCCAAAGTGGGGAAAAGTGGGGAAAGCGCAGAAAGGCGCAGGCCTATGTTCCTCGGTGAATACCGACATACGATCGATGCGAAAGGGCGCCTGGCCATCCCCGCACGGTTCCGCAGCGGTCTTGCCGAGGGTCTGGTAGTGACCCGAGGTTTGGACCCGTGTTTGTACATCTACCCAAAGTCCCAGTGGCTTCCGCTTGCGGAGCGCCTGAGCAGCCTTCCCGCGAACGAGCCAGCCGTGCGCGTGTTGCGCCGCACGTTCTTCACAGCTGCCTTTGCAAGCGAATTGGACAAGCAGGGGCGCATTCTGATCCCCCCTGTCCTTCGGGAGTACGCGGCCCTGGATGGCGAGGTGGTCATCGCCGGGCTGAACACCTATATCGAGGTCTGGTCGGCCAAACGCTGGGCGGAAGAGTTACCGCGCATCCAAGGCGGCGTGAGCTCCATTGCGGAACAGCTTTCCAGTCTCGGGATCGTGTTCTGAGCGGGGTACGCCCTCTGCGGGCATGCTCTCTTGTGATTGGAGGACCTGCCTCCATGGTGGCACCTTACGAACACGTCCCGGTGCTCCTGCGAGAAGTGGTGGAAGCGCTGGCTCCTCAGTCCGGCGGCCGATATGTCGATGCCACGGTCGGGGGAGGGGGCCACGCGCTGGCCATCCTGGAGGGAAGCGCCCCCGACGGGTTGCTCCTAGGGGTCGACCGGGATCCCGAGGCGATCGCCTTGGCGCACAAGCGCCTCGGCCCGTTCGCAGGGCGGGTGACGCTGGTACAGGGCGATTTCTCCTGCCTGGGCGAGATCTGTCGGGCCCGCGGCTTCTTTCCTGTCCAGGGCGTTCTGTTCGACCTGGGGGTCTCGTCGTATCAGCTCGCTTCCCCGGAGAGGGGCTTTTCCTTCCAGGTGGATGCGCCGCTCGACATGCGGTACGACCCGTCGTCGGGTCCAACGGCTGCGGACCTTCTGAACACGATGGGTGAGGAAGAGCTGGCGTCCCTGCTCTGGACCTACGGGGAGGAACCGGCCGCCCGGCGAATCGCGCGCCGGATCGTGCAGGTGCGCGAGAGAACGCCGATCCGCACCACCGTGCAGCTGGCCCGACTCGTGGCCGAGGTGAGCAACCGGTCCCGGCGGCGGATCCACCCCGCTACGCAAACCTTCATGGCGCTGCGGATCGCGGTAAACCAGGAGTTGGAGCGTCTCTCTCAGGGGCTTCGGGAAGCCGTAGATCTGCTGGCTCCCGGAGGGCGGCTGGTGGTGCTGACCTTCCATTCGCTGGAGGACCGGCTGGTCAAGGAGTTCTTTCGGCGCGAGAGCGGCGCCTGCGACTGGCCAGGCAACCTGCCGGTAGAGGCCTGTCCGTACTTCGGGCCGGCCGCGTCCGGAAGGCCGACCTGCCGATCCCTGCGGAGCGGGTCCTGCAGCCGGCCGGCCCGCCTGCGGATCGTCGGGCGGGCGCGCAAGCCCGATCCGGCAGAAGTGGAGCGGAACCCGCGGGCCCGCAGTGCGCGGATGCGCGTTGCGGAACAGTGCGCCGATTCTGTGGAGGCAGCGTGCACCCGCAGCAGGGTTCCTTGGGGCGCGGCAGCCGAAGGAGGTGCGAGATGACCACAAGAGGCCAGGTGCTGCAGCCGCTCCTGCAGGCGCAGAAGCGGCGGGCCGTGCTGCCCTGGTATTTCGACCTGGGAAGCAAGACCGTCTTCTTCCTGGTCGCGATCGGCGCCTGCCTTCTGGCCCTCCTTGCCCTGGCACAGACCGGTCGGGTGGTTTCGCTCTCCTACGACATCCGGCAGCTGAAGACCGAAGAGCAGCGCCTCAACTGGGAACGGGAGGATCTGCTGGCCCGGCTTGCCACCTCGCAGGATCCGGCCCTCCTGGAGCAGTGGGCGCGCGAGAACGGTATGGAACCGCTGACGCCTGCCGATGTGTCGTTCTTTTCCACCCCTATGGGCTGGTCTGGGAGATCGGGGAGCACGGCCGAGGCCGGTGCCCCCTGAGGAAGGAGGCAGCATGAGCGATCTCGCCGTCTCCTCGCGCCGACGGACGCTGTTCGTGATGGGCGTGTTCTGCGCCCTTGCCCTCGTCGTTGCGGGTCGGCTCCTGGACCTCCAGGTCTTTCGGAGGACTTTTTTTCTCGAGGAAGGCCTGAGGGACATCTCCGTCACCAAAGTCATCCGCGCGCGTCGAGGGCATATCTACGACCAACTCGGCCGCCCCCTCGCCGTGAACCTGAAGCGTTACATGCTCTGGGTGGACGGAGCGAAGCTCGGCCAGGCGGTCCGCCAGGGGAAGCTTTCCCCCGAGGGCGTGCTCCTGCTTTCCGAACTGGCTACCTGGCCGAGCGAGGTCACCGCCACACTCTTCCTACGCGGGCAGGGGAGCGGCAACATCCCGTGGACCCGTTGGGTGGAGCCCGAACAGGCCGACAGGCTCATCGCACTGTTTGGCGGGGGAAAGCGGTCGATTGACGGGAGCGAACGGCCGGAGGGGATCTACCTGCAGAATGGTCTCTACCTCGAGACGGAGCCCCGCCGCACCTATCCGTACGGAGGGTTGTTCGCGCACGTCATCGGGTATCTCCTGACGCGAGGAAATCCCGACGCAAGTCAGATGAACGAGTATACGGCCACACTGGGAGTGGAGCAGTACTACGACGATGTCCTCAGGGGGATCGACGGTCGGATGCGGATGGAGCGCGACCGCAAGGACAACTCTATCCCCATCGGCCGCTACGAGGAACAGCCCGCCATCGACGGCGCCGACATCACACTGACCTTGAACCTGGACATCCAGTACCAGGCGCAGCGCCGGCTGATTCGGGCCATCCAGGAAGCAGAGGCCAAGCGTGGGGACATCATCGTGATGGACCCCCAAACCGGTGCTATCCTGGCCATGGTATCGTGGCCAACCTTCGACCCCAACGATGTCTCCCGGTGTCACGCCGATCCAGCGTGCAGGGAGCTGCTGTATTCGAACCCTGCCATTGCTAAGGACTATGAACCAGGTTCGACGATGAAGATCTTGACCATGGCGATCGCATTGGAAGAGGGTGTCGTCCGGACCGATTCGGCGATCGAGTGCAGCGGCGTCTTGTACGTCGGCGGTCGCGAGATCTATAACTGGAACGGGCTTGGACACGGACACGAAACGATGGGGGAGATCCTGCTTCACTCCTGTAACGTAGGAGCAGCGACCATCAACCTGCGCGTGGGGCCCGAAGTATACTACCGCTACTTGAGGCTGCTCGGCTTCGGCGAACCTACCGGTATCGATCTCGCCAGCGAGGTGGTTCCGCCGGTCCGGATGTACGGCGATGAGCTCTGGAGCGAGACGGACCTGGCAGTGAACGCGTTCGGCCAGGCGATATCTGTCCCGCCGATCCAGCTGGCCACCGCCGTGTCTGCAGTGGCCAACGGCGGAAAGCTTATGAAGCCGTATGTCGTCGCGGCCATCGGACACCAGGGCGTAATCACCGAGACCGTGCCCACGCTGCGACGACAGGTCTTCCGTCCCGACACCTGCCGCGAAGTCACCGAGATGCTGGTGGCCATCGGCGCGGTCAAAGGGGAGGATGGCGGACCGTTCGTGCCGGGCTATCGTGTCGCGGTCAAGACAGGAACAGCCCAGATTCCCATCGAGGGCGGTGGGGGCTACGAACCCCACCGCACGATCGCCTCGGCCATCGGTTATGCGCCGGCCGACGATCCCCGTTTCCTGATCCTGGTGCGTATCGAGGGCAACAGCGTCATCTGGGGTGAAGAAGTCGCCCTGCCGGTGGTGCGAGACCTCACGCGCTTCCTGCTGATCTACCTGCAGATCCCGCCGACGGAACCGCTCTTGCCCCAGGGTCCTTGAGGACGGAGGACGATGTTTTCGCTGGAGGATCTGCTCCTGTGCTATGGCCCCGTGCCGGCCGGATGGACTCCGGGCCCGGCACTGCCCTTTTGTGGCGTGGCGATCGAT
>JBMFPK010000022.1:0-15762 GCA_049969155.1 Chloroflexia bacterium
CCTTGCACGCGAGTCCCTCCAGATAAACAAGCCGCCGGACAGGGTATCGCACCGACCCGGCGGCTATCCTGCAGCTGGCTACAAGGCAATGAGGGCCCGGACAGCACCCTCCAGCAGCCGTAGCCACCACTGGGGCATGAGGCCGACCAGGATCACAAGCACAGTCGTGAGGAGGAGGGTCGTGGACACGCCGTCGCTTGTCACCACGGGGGCTTCCTCCACAGGCCGCTCGAACCACACGGCCTTCAGCACGCGCAAGTAGTAGTAGAAAGCGATGATGGTGTTCGCAAGCCCCGCGGCAGCCAGCCAGTAGAGGCCCTCCTTGAAGGTCGCCCAGAAGAGCCAGAACTTGGCAAAGAACCCCGCCAGCGGCGGCACCCCGCCCAACGAGAAGAAGAGGATCGTTAACGCCCCCGCCAATGGCAGGGAACGTTTGCTCAAGCCGGCAAAGGCCTCCAGGTCCTCGCTGCCCACGTGGCGGCTGATGGCCACAACGGTGGCAAAGGCGCCCACATTGGTCAGCACATAGGCAAAGAGATAATAGAAGAGCGCCTGCAACCCCTCGGCCGAGGAAAGCACGACGGCGATCAACATGTAGCCTGCATGGGCAATGCTGGAGTAGGCGAGCAGACGCTTCACGTTGCGCTGCGGCAGGGCCATGAGGTTTGCGGCGGTGAAGGTGACCACGGCCAGCACGGCCAACAAACCCTTCCAGCCCTGCCACCCGTTCCACTGTGCCGTGCCGCCTGCTGCTCCGAGCGCCACCTGAAAGACCCGTACCAGCACCACGAAGCTGGCCGCTTTGGAGCCGGTGGAGATAAAGGCCGTGACCGGCGTGGGCGCCCCTTCATACACGTCCGGTGCCCAGGCATGGAAAGGAACCAGGGCCAGTTTGAAACCGAAACCGGCGATGAGGAAGATGATGCCCAAGAGCATCCCTCGGCCGGCCGGGGCCAGTAGCCCGGGCAGCCCACCTGCCTGCACGATCCCCTGGGCGATCCCTTCCAGCGTCGTCTCCCCGGTGAAGCCGTAGATGAGGCTCATCCCGTACAGGAGGATGCCCGAGGAAAAGGCACCGAACAGGAAGTACTTTAGGCCCGCTTCGATCGAGCGACGCCGGAAATCGAACGCCGCAAGCAAATAGAGGGAAATGCTCGTCAGTTCCAGCGCCACGTAGATCGTCACGAGCTCGCCTGCGGCTGCCATGAGCGTCATCCCGAGGAGCGAAAGTACCAGGAGCCCGTAATACTCGCCCTCGTGTTCCACCCAGTTGCGGTCCAGGGAAAGCAGGAGCACCAGCGCTGCAGCCAGCAGGAAGACCATGCGGAAGAACTGGGTCACCCCATCGACCCGGAATGCGCCTCCGAACGCCTCGCTGCGGAGCAACAACTGGCCGAACAGTTCCGGCAGGAACCGCTGCAGCATCGACCGCGGCCCCCAAAGGTAGCTCGCCAGCGAGACCACCGCTAGCGCGCCCAGGGTGACGTAGCCAAGGAAGTTACTCCGCTCCGCCCCGTCCCGCACCTTACGGCGGAGGTAAAAGAGATCGAGCCCCACAATCCCCAGCCCAAGCAAAGCCAGCAGGATCTCGGGCATGATCAGGAGCAAGTCGATTCCTCCGGCCAAAGGATACCTCCTCTTGCGCCTTACAGACCTGCGCAGAACTCACCCCGAAAGGTGGCTCCGCGTCCCACGGGACCTTCCTCGCCGCGCGGGTCGGCCACAGATGGTCCTCGCGGTCACCGTTCCCGTACCCGAGCCCCGCGCAGGCCGCTCCTAGCTCCCGAACGGTCGAAGCAGGGCCGTCACCGCCTGGTTAATCAGGTCCACGATGAACGCGGGATAGATACCGACCGCAACCATAAAGGCCAGGAGCGGGGCCATCGTCACGATCTCGCGCGTGTCCATATCGAACAGGTGCCCCTCGTGGTACAGCTCCTCGAACTTTTCCTTCGGCATGCCAAAGAGCATGCGCTGGATCGTCCAGAGGAGGAACGCTGCGGTGAAGACGATGCCCAGTGTGGAGACGGCCACCAGCACGAGCACTGTGCCCGAGCCGAGCAGCACTGCGACCCCCTTCTTGGTCATCTCCAGCGCCGCCCCGAAAGCCCCCCGGAACACCATGAACTCGCTCACGAAGCCGGCCAGCCCCGGCAGGCCCAGGGAGGCAAAACAGGTAACTCCCCAGATGCCGGCATAGGCCGGCACCAGGCGCCGCAGGCCACCGTAGACGTGCAGATCGCGCGTGTGCACCCGCTCGTAGATCACGCCCACCAGGAAGAAGAGCCCGCCGGTGATGATCCCGTGGTTGAACATCTGGAGCACCGCGCCGTTCAGGGCGATCGCCTTCGAGGTCAGATCGGCCCCGGCCATCGCCGCGATGGCCACTCCCAGGACCACGTAACCCATATGGTTCACCGAGGAGTAAGCGATCAGCTTCTTCAGGTCCCACTGGGCCATCGCCACGAGCGCCCCGTAGACGATGCTGATCATTGCCAAGATCACGATGATCGGCGCAAAGCGGTTGAACTCGCTTGGCATCAAGGGGAGCAGGATGCGGATCAGCCCGTAGCAACCCAGCTTCAGGAGCACGCCGGCCAGGATCACGCTACCGGCTGTGGGAGCCTCGACGTGTGCGTCGGGCAACCAGGTGTGGAACGGGAAGGACGGCACCTTGATGGCAAAACCCACAAAGAGCGCCCAGAAGGCGAGCGCGGCTCCGACGGTCCCCGCCTGGAAGATCCGCTCCCCCCCAGCCACACGGGTGATCAGTTCCGCGATATCGAAGGTCCCCGTGCGGAAGTAAATCGCGAGGATCGCCAGCAGCAGCGCCACGCTTCCCACGAGCGTGTAGATAAAGAACTTCATCGCCGCGTACGGGCCGCCTCGGACGATCCGCCCTTCTTGCCGTGGCGGCGCGCCCCAGAGCCCGATCAGGAAGTACATCGGCACCAGGCTCAATTCCCAGAAGATGTAGAAGAGGAAGAAGTTGAGCGCGACAAAGACGCCGATCATCGCCATTTCCAAGAGCAGGAAGAAGGCAAAGTACTCCTTCGGGCGATCCGTGATGATGAAGGAGTAGAGGACCGCAAGCGACGTCAACAGGGCGGTCAGGAAGACCATCGGGACGCTGATCCCATCCACCCCCAGGTGGTAGTTGATCCCCACCGCTTCGATCCAGCGTGCCTGCTCGACGAACTGGAAGCCGGTCTTGGTGGCGTCCAGGCCAGCCCAGAGGGCGATGGAAAGCCCCAGCGGGAAAAGGCTCACGAGCAGGGAGGTCCAGCGGATTTGGTCGTAACGCTCCCGCGGCAGGCACAGGACGATGATCGCTCCCACCAGCGGGATGAAGGTGACCAGCGAAAGCACGGGCCAGTCCGCAAGGACCCGGGGCCCGAAGAGCGACTCACCCTGCACCCGCAGCCCACCGGCCAGTGCTAGCAGCACGAAGAGCACACCGGCGGAAACCGCTGCCCCCGTCACCTGCGCCTTCCGGCCGTCCCGGCGCAGGATCAACCCTCCCACATAGGCACCGACCGCCACGGATAGGATCAGCGACCACAGCCAGTAGGCGGCCGGAACCGGGCCGAACGCGACGTTGCTCGAGATACCCATTCCTCGTCCTCCTTTTCGCCAGTTGCGTCTCTCTTGTCAAAGGTAGATCACCAGACCGATCAGGATCAACAGCCCGAGCAGCACGAGCATCAGGTAGTCCTGTACCTGGCCGGTCTGCAGGCGCCGCAGCCGGTTGCCCACCCAGCCGGTCACCAGCGCCACGCCGTTCACGATCCCATCGACAATGTGCAGATCCACCCAACCTTGGATGGCCGAAAAGACCCGGCCGAACCAGCCGATCACATTGACCAGACCGTCGACGACGTTCAGGTCGAACCAGGCGAACACCACGGAGAAGGCGCGCGCGGCCATCGCCGCCCCGTTGATCAAGCCGTCGATCACCGTGCGGTCGAACCAGGCAAACGCCCGGGCCAGCACGTGCGTCCCCTGGACGAACAGATAGTGGTACGCCTCATCCACATAGTACTTCCGCTCCCAGAGAGTGAAAAGCCAGCCCAACCCGACCTGGCGTAACCGCACCTTGAGCGGGTCGGGATCTTCGGCTGTCTCGAGCAGGTTTCGGCCGTAGACCAGGTAGCCCACGCCGTATCCGAGGAAGGCAACCGCCATCGAGATCCCTGCGACGGTCCAGTTGAATTCCGCGTGGCCGCCCACAAAGCGGGCAAAGAGCGTTCCCTCGCCCAGACCGAACCACTGGAGGGGGACCCCCACCGCCACGAGCAGGATCGTGCAGAGAGCCAGCACCACAAGCGGCAGCGTCATGTTCAGCGGGAGGGGACCGCCGCGGGCGGCGTGGGCACTGTGTTCGCCGCGGCCGGCCGATTCCCCGTGGGGATGGGAGTGGTGCGTGCCGTGCCCGCTGCCGTATTCCGGCACCGGCAGCGCCTCCTTGCGCTCGAACAACGCGACCTCCGCGGCGGCTTCCGCACCGTGGCTGCGCGCTTTCCCTGCAAACACCATGAACATCTGCCGGGTCATATAGAAGGCGGTCAGGAAGGCAGAGACCGTGGCGAGCAGGTACAGCGCCGGATTCGCGTGGAAAGCATCCAACAGGATCTCGTCCTTGCTCCAGAAGCCGGAGAAGACAAAGGGGAACCCGGACAGGGCCAGCATCCCGACGAGGTAGGTCCAAAACGTCTTGGGCAGGCGTCTCCAGAGGCCTCCCATCTCCCGCATGTCCTGCACGTGATGGGCGCCGATGATCACCGCCCCGCTGCCCAGGAAGAGGAGCGCCTTGAAGAAGGCGTGCGTGATCAGGTGGAAGAAACCCGCGACGTACCCCCCGACGCCGAGCGCCAGCACCATGTAGCCGAGCTGGCTGAATGTCGAGAAGGCAAGGACGCGCTTGATGTCGTACTGGCCGATGGCGATCGTCGCGGCGAAAAAGGCGGTGATGCCGCCGATCCAGGCCACAAACCCCATCGTCCCTTCCCCGGCGACCTGGAAGAGCGGGAACATACGCGCGACCATAAAGACGCCCGCGGCCACCATAGTCGCCGCATGGATGAGCGCCGAGACCGGCGTCGGGCCCTCCATCGCATCGGGCAACCAGACATGGAGCGGCACCTGGGCAGACTTGCCCATCGTCCCGATGAAGAGGCCGAGCGCAGCAAGCGATGCGATGGAAGCGCCCCCGATGATCGGCCAGGTCGCCGGCAGTGTGGTAGTCGCCAGAGCATGGAGCACCTGCGGGTTGTGGATCACGTAGCCGATGTTCATGTTGCCGGTGTAGATGTACAGGAGAAAGATGCCGATGAAAAAGCCCGCATCGCCGATCTTGGTTGTGACAAAGGCCTTGAGTGCCGCATCCGCGGCCGACTTTTTCCAGTTCCAGAAGCCGATCAACAGGTAGGAGCAGAGGCCCACCAGCTCCCAACAGATGAAGAGGAGGAGGATGTTATCCGCGATCACGAGCCCCAGCATGGAGGCGGCAAACAACCCCAGGTAGGAGAAAAAGCGGGAATAGCGCGCGTCCTCACCCTGGTAATCCTCCGCGGCCATATACCCCTGGGAGTAGATGAAGATGCACAGGCCGACCAAGGTAACCATGAACAACATAGCCGCGGTGAGCGGATCGACCCAGAAGCCCAGCAGGAGATGCGTCGTCCCCGTCGCCATCCAGTGGAACTCCCGCTCCACGATGGGGCGAGGGGGGAGCAACAGCCCTTCGGCCGCGGCTTCCTCGTGGCCTTCTCCGCCCGATCCCGCCTCCGCGTGGCCGGCCGGCGCAGCCTCGTGCGGCCGAAGCCGGGCCTGGGTGTCCGGAGCAGCCACGGTCGCTACAAAGACCAGCGTGGCCAGGACCAGCGAGAGGGCCATCATCCCGATCGTGAGCCGAGCGGAGAGCTTCTTGTTGCGGTAGACGGCGGGGATAAAGGTGATGGCCGCCGTCGCCAGCAGAGGAAAGAGCGGGATGAGCCAGACCAGGTTGAGGACGAGCTCCATCTATGCCTCCAGAATCGCTCAGGCCAATCCTGCCAGCTTCAACGTGCTGCTACATGGGAGAGAGCAACGGCTTAGCTTCCGCTTTGCCGGCCTCCCTCTACGGCCGATTTACCACTTCAGCAGGTCCACCTCGTCCGCGTTTACCGTCTTCCGGCTGCGGAACACGGCGATCACCAGCGCCAACCCGACGGCTGCTTCGGCCGCCGCGACGGTGATGGCAAAGAGGGCAAAGACCTGACCGGTGAACGCCGCAGGCGTCTCGTAACGCCAGAAGGCGATCAGGTTGATGTTGACCGCGTTCAGCATCAGCTCGATGCCCATCAGGATACCCACCGCGTTCCGCCGCGCGAGCGCGCCGTAGAGTCCGATGCAGAAGAGCGCTCCGGCCACAAGCAGATACCAGGTCAGCGGGATCCCCATCTCGTCCTGCCTCCGTACCCTATTCAGCCGCCGGAATCAGCCCGTTTTCCATCAACACCTGCACGCTATCGCGCGCCTGGCGGATGACGCGGGAAGCCGTCTCGAACAGCTCCTCGCGGGAGAGGATCCGCCGCGCCACCCCCTGTTCGATCGCCTTGAGGGCGACCGCCGTGGCCTCACAGGGAAACACCTCCCATTCGTCCATATGCGGGAGGATATAGTCCTCCGAGAGCCCTTTGTCTTCCGCGCAGCGGGCCAGCTCCTCTGCGGCGGCAATGCACATTTCGTCCGTGATGGTCCGCGCGTGCACGTCCAACGCGCCACGGAAAATGCCCGGAAAACCGAGCGAGTTGTTCACCTGGTTCGGGAAATCGGACCGTCCGGTCGCCACAATGCGGGCCCCTGCCTCACGGGCTTCCCAAGGCCAGATCTCGGGGACCGGGTTCGCGCAGGCAAAGACGATCGCGTCGCGCGCCATCGTGGCGACCCACTCCTTGCGGATCACGTTGGGGCCGGGCTGAGAAAGGGCGATCACCGCATCGGCACCACGCATCGCCTCCGGGATCCCGCCTGTGCGCCGTTCGCCGTTCGACGTTTCGCACACCCGCCACTTCTCACTCTCTCCGCCCGATGCCAGATCCTTACGGCCCGGATGGAGAATGCCCTTCGAGTCCACCATGATGATGTTCTCCGGCGGGAAACCGTACTTCACCATGATACGGAAGGTGGCGATGTTCGCCGCCCCGGCACCCACCATCGCGATGAGGACGTCTTCCTTGCGCTTCCCTACCACCTTCAGGGCGTTGATCAGGCCGGCAAGGGTGATGGCCGCCGTGCCTTGCTGATCGTCGTGCCAGACCGGGATATCCATCTCGCTGCGCAGCCGGTCCAGGATGTAGAAGCACTTGGGCTTCTCGATGTCCTCCAGGTTGATGCCGCCGAAAACCGGCTCCAGCCACTTGCAGGCCTGGATGATCTCTTCCGCGTCGGTTGTGGCCAGGCAGATGGGAAAGGCATCGACCCCGCCTAGGTACTTGAAGAGAAGGGCCTTTCCCTCCATGACCGGGATCGCCGCGTGCGGGCCGATGTTCCCCAGCCCGAGCACCCGCGTCCCATCCGAAACCACAGCGACGAAATTCGCCTTGTTCGTGTGGAAAAAGACGTTCTCCGGATGCTGCGCGATGTCGCGGCAGGGCGCGGCAACCCCCGGAGTGTACCAGATGGCAAAGTCGTCCAGGTCACGGATGCGGCACTTGGGCACGACCTGCACCTTGCCGTGGTAGAAGGGGTGCAGCCGCATCGCATCCTCGCTTGGCTTCTTCGCTTTCTCCAGCAGCTCCTCAACGCGGATCGTCTCAGCCATCTCCGTCCTCCTTGACGAACTACAGCCTCCAACGGCTGCAGCACGATCAGGCGGTGACACCCTTGTCACCGTCGGAAGCACCCTGCACAGGGTCCCGCCAGCCGGCTTTGGCCTGCTGGACCTTCTGCTCGAGCTCCTCCACCACGGGCAGACGGTCCCTTCGCGGCCAGGCGACGACAATCGCCCCGACGAGCGCGACCAAAAGCAGCACCGAGGCGATCTCGAAGGGGAGGGAAAAGCGCGTCATCAGTACCTCCCCGAGCCGGGCGGTCGCGTCCGGAGCGACCGGTTCGGGCGCGAGGGAGGGGCGCTGCCCCCAGGTCGTCCACACGACCGGACCGATCAGGAGCAGGAGCAACAGCGCAAGGAGCGCTGCGATCCACCATTTCCCGGAGAACTGGTACAGCTGCTGCTGCATAAGACGGCGCGTCAACATGATCGCAAAGAGGATCAGCACCATAACCGCGCCGATGTAGAGCAGTACCTGCACGAAGGCGATAAACTCCGCCTGAAGGAGCAGGTAGAGGCCTGCGACGCCCATGAAGGTCATCACGAGGGCCAGGGCGCTATGCAGGAGGTTGCGCAGGGTCACAACCGCTAGCGCCGACACGACGGTCAGGCCAGCCAGCGCAAAGAAGGCCAGATAGGTCGCCAAGTTCTGCTCCATCGCCATCCCTCACACAGCTCGCCTCAGGCGCGCAGCACACTCCAGACCACCACGACCAGAGCGGTCACCAGCACGTTGGCCAGGGTGATGGGGACAAGCCGCTTCCAGGCAAAGCCCATCAGCTGGTCCACACGGAGCCGCGGCCAGGTCGCACGGATCCAAACGAAGAGGAAATAGAGCGCGAACGCCTTGAGGAAAAACCAAAAGACCGAGAGCAGGTATCCGATTACCCCTCCGAGCCCCACCCCTGGCCCCTGCCAGCCGCCGAGGAAAAGCACCGTCGCCAGAGCACAGACGAGGAACTGGTTGATGAACTCGCCCATGAAAAAGAGGGCGAACTTCATCCCGCTGTACTCCGTGATATAGCCTGCGACAATCTCGGAATCGGCTTCCGGGAGGTCGAAGGGCGTGTGGTTCACCTCGGCGAGTGCCGCGGTAAAGTAAGTCAGGAAGGCGAGCGTGCCCAGTGGGAAGTAGAAGACGTACCACCGCAGCCCCGGCTGGGCGGAAACGATGGCGTTGAGGGAAAGGGAGCGCGCAAAGAGCACCGGCACCACCAGGGAAAGCACCATGGGCACTTCGTAGCTGACCATCTGGGCAGCGGTGCGCATGGCGCCCAGCAGCGAGTACTTGTTGTTGCTGGACCAACCGGCCACCAGAAGCACGAGCGTAAAGAGCGAGGAGACCGCCACGACATACACGACGCCGACGTTCAGGTCCACCGCGGAGAGGTCCTTTCCGAAGGGGATGACAGCAAAGACCATGAGGGCCGGCACGACGGCCGCGATGGGAGCGATGCGGTGCAGCACCTTGTCTCCGCGGTCCGGGATGATGTCCTCCTTGGTGAACATCTTGACGCCGTCGGCGACCGGCTGCAGGAGCCCCCAGAGGGGCCAGCGCTGGCGGGTGCGCTCCTTGTTGAAGGGTCCCAACCCGGTGCGGTTCGGACCGATGCGGTCCGCAAACCGTGCGATGCCCCGGCGCAGTAGCCACGTCAGGAACATGAAGATGAGCGGGGCCAGGACGAAGATCAAGGTGATGACGATTGCCATACCGATCAGCACCACGGCCCAATGGGGCAACGCCTGGCCCAGCAGTTGGTTCAGTCCCTGGATGAGCAGCTCCATCGCTTTCCCTCTTCTTGCCCTACCGCGGAACGACGCCCACGCCGGCCGGCCGGCGCTTGATCGTGCCCTCCAGACGCTTCACGGCTTCCTCGCGGATCTCTGCCCAAACCGTCGGCGCGATCTGCTCATAATAGGAGATCGGGCGTAGGAGGCGCTCCTTGGTCACCTTGAAGCCCTCGCGGTCCGTGCGGGCGGTCTCCAGGTGGTGGTCCATCACGATCGAACCGAAGGGGCAGGCTTCCGCGCACAGCCCGCAGTTCAGGCAGCTATCGTACTCGATCATAAAGCGTTCGGCATACGGGATTTTCTTCCCCGATGCGTCCACTCCTTGCTCGATGTGGATGATCCCGACCGGACATGCCCGTGCGCAGCTCATGCAGGCGGTGCACAGCTCTGCCCCTGTGGCATCGTCGTAGAGGAGGATGGGAAGGCCGCGGTACCGGTCCGGGATCGGCGCCCGCTCCTCGGGGTACTGCACAGTGAACAAGCCGAACCGTCCCCCTGGAAACGGCTCCCTGCCCGGCATCCGAAGGTTCCGTCTCCCGTAGGAACGGACAAAGTGTTCCATGGTCACTAGGAGGCCCTTGAGCAGCCCCGAACCGAATGGCCGGAACTCATCGTGGCGAGGAACGACGATCGTCACCGATCCACCTCCGCCATGGTGATATCGATGCTCCCCAGGATGAGGACAATGTCCGCCACTTTGTGCCCGCGGCACATCTCCTCGAGCGGTGTCAGGTTCACAAAGGAGGGCGCCCGAACGCGCCAGCGGTACGGCTTTTCGCTCCCGTCGCTCACCAGGTAAAAGCCCAGCTCCCCTTTCGGGCTCTCGATGCGGGCGTATGCCTCGCCGGCCGGTGGCTTCAGCGACTTGGGCACTTTACTCTGGATGTCGCCTGGTGGCGTATCCTCGAGCATGCGGATCGCCTGCTCCAGGATGCGAACGCTCTGGCGCATCTCGTAGATCCGCACCAGGTAGCGGTCGTAGACATCGCCGACCGTCCCGATCGGCACGTCAAAGTCGATCTCGCCGTACAGCGAGTAGCGGTCCACTTTGCGGATATCGTAGGGCACCCCGGAGCCGCGCAGCACCGGACCTGTGACGCCGTAGGCGATCGCTTTGTCCGGCGGGAGGATCCCCACGTACTTGGAACGCGCAAGGAGGATCTCGTTCGTGGTCAGGAAGCGCTCGTACTCGTCCACAAAGGCCGGGAACTCCGCCACGACCTTGCGCAGAAGCGGCATGAACTCTTCCGGAAGGTCCCGGGCCACGCCCCCGAAGCGCATATAGTTGCACATCATGCGCGAACCCGAGGCCATCTCAAAGAGGTCGAGGATCTTCTCTCGTTCCCGCAGGCCGTACTGCACCGGCGTGAGCCACGCGCCCATGTCGTTCAGGAGGAACCCGACAGCCAGCGCATGGTTGAGCAAGCGCGTGAGCTCGTCCATGATCACCCGGATGCATTCGGCCCGCCGCGGCACCTCGATCCCGGCCAGTTTTTCCACGGCCAGGACGTAGGCATGGTTGTTCGTCATGGAGCAGATATAGTCCAGACGGTCCGTGTAAGGGATCGACTGTAGGTAGGTGTGCCCCTCGGCGAGCTTTTCCTGGCACCTGTGCAGGTAACCGAGGATCGGCTCCAGGGCCACGATCGTTTCTCCCTGAAGCTGTACCTTCATCCGGAAGACGCCGTGGGTGCTGGGGTGCTGGGGGCCGATGTTCAGGGTGATCGGCTCCGTCTCCAGCTCCTCAACCTCGGTGGGGACATACACGGACGTTTCCCGACTCACCCTAGTCCTCCTTGGGGGCATAGTCCTTGCGCAGCGGATGGTCCTCGTACTCTTCCCACAGGTAGATCCGCCTCAGGTCCGGATGGCCGTCGAAGCGGATTCCCATCAGGTCGTAGACTTCGCGTTCCTGCCAGAGCGCGCTGGGCCAAAGCGAAGTGACCGAGGGAACGACGGGGCGATCCCGCGGCACGCGCACCTTCAGCACCACCGGCCCCAAAGGCCCCCCGGGCTCCTTCCCGCGGGCGATCCGCGCCCCCCGGCGCATCGCATAGAGGTGGTAGACCACCTCGAACTCGCCCTGCTCCAACCAATCCACACCGGTGACGTTCGACAGATAGTCGAAACCTTCCGTTTCCAGCAGGTACCGGGCAACGTAAAGCAGCGTATACGGGTGCACCCGGATCGCGCCGTTGGGCTGGACTTCCGCGATCGCTCCGGCGGGGAGAGCGCGCTGCATCCTCTCGAGCAGTAGACCCAGCTCCGCGCCATCCATCGCGGCCTCCTATCCTTCCTCGGGCAGCACAAGGTCGTGCGCGCCGTAAAGCGGAATGGGACGCTCTCGGGTGTCGCCGTCCTTGCCGTACCAGGGAACGTCCTTCAGGCGCTGCCCATCGATCAGCCGCTGCAGAGTCATCCACCCATGGAGCAGCGATTCCGGACGCGGAGGGCAACCCGGAATGTAGACATCCACGGGGATGTACCGGTCCACCCCGCGCACGACGTGGTAGCCGTCGCGGAACGGCCCCCCCGAGATCGCGCAGGCCCCCATCGCCACCACATACCGGGGCTCGGGCATCTGGTTGTACAGGCGCACCACTAGGGGCGCCATCTTCTTGGTGACCGTGCCGGCCACGATCATCACATCCGCCTGCCGTGGGGAAGCCCGGAAGAGCTCCGAGCCGAAACGCGCCAGGTCGAAGCGCGGGGCACCCGTAGCGATCATCTCGATCGCACAGCAGGCCAGGCCGAACATCATCGGCCACATCGAGGAGCGCCGGCCCCAGTTGTACAGCCCTTCTACGGTCGTCAGGAAGATGCCCCGCCGTTCCAGCTCCAGTTGCTCGGGACTGATCTCTTGCTCGCTCATCGACCCCTCACAGGAACGATTCACCTGCACGCAGGGCCTCAGACCCACTCGAGGGCCCGCGTTTTCCAGGCATAGACCAGGCCGCTCACCAGGATCAGGATAAAGATCGCCATCTCGATCAGGGCAAAAGTAGCCAGGCGGTTCAGCGCCACAGCCCAGGGGTAGAGGAACACGGTTTCGATGTCAAAAATGACAAAGAGTAGCGCGTAGAGGTAAAACTGCACCCGGAAGCGCACCCAGGTGGGCCCGATCGTTTCCAAGCCGCACTCGTAGGTGGAACACTTGACCGGATAGGGGCGTTTCGGACGGATGAGGTAAGAAAGGAAGATGATCAGCGCGCCAAAGAGGATGGAGGAAACGAAAAGCAGCCCGATGAACAGATACCCGCGCATGCGTCCTCCTCAAGTTCTGGGTCTCGGCCACGCTGGGCTTGTCCCGTTTCTCACACACGGCTGCTAAGTATACTACAAACGCATCGAGCGCGCAACTCCGCTGCAAGGCGGGTTTGACACGACGCGGCCCAAGTTCTATACTGCCGTAAAGAGAGAATCCCCGCAGGGAATCCGATGCGCCGCCTGGTTCCACTCTTGTTGATGGGATTCTACCTTCTTGGGTCCTATTTCGCGCTGCCGGCGTCCGCGCGCCTGCGGCCGGCCGCGCAACCTGAGGCGCTCTCGTTCTTCGGCGTGAACGGGTATTTCACTGGCTACGAGCGCCCCTGGTCGGAAGTGCTCGCCCTTCTCCCCACGGGTCCGGCCGTCGGTATGCGCTGGACGAGGGAGGAGTTCTCCTGGGCAAACATCGAGTATCACCAGGGGGTGTTCGACTTTCACATCTTTGACCCCCGACTGCAGGCATTGGCCGAAGCCGGATACGGCATCATCGGGATGCTCCTCACCACGCCCCCTTGGGCGCGGAAGCCCTCCTGCGCCGGCTCCTACTGGTGCCCACCACGGGATCCGGCCGACTTTGCCCACTTCGCCTCGGTCGTGGTGGAACGGTTCGACGGCGACGGGATCGACGATGCACCTGGCTCCCCGCGCGTCGCCTATTGGGAGATCTGGAACGAACCGAACCACCCCGCAACCTGGCCGGGCACGGCCGGGGAGTATGCAGCGCTGCTATGCGCGGCCTATCCGGCCATCAAGGGGGCGGACCCGACCGCGCAGGTGCTGGTCGGCGGCGTCTACGTCTTCGACGGGCAGAGCGGAGGGCCTCCGGCCTACGATGGGCTCGCCTTCCTCAGCCAGGTGCTGGCGGCGGCTCCCGAGGCTTGGGACGCCTTCGACATCCTGTCCATCCACCCGTTCATGCCGGACGTTGCCCCTGACCAGCCGGGCCTCTGGGAACCGGTGACGATGCTCTCGCGGCTCCAGCACGCGCTGGACTGGGTACAAGTCCACAGCGGGGGAAAGCCGGTCTGGATCACCGAGGTCGGATGGTCCACCTGTACCGCCGGCCAAGGGGATTGCACGCCCGCACTCTCCAAGACCGAGGACCAGCAGGCCAACTACCTCCTGCGCACCCACTTTTTCGCCCTGGCCAAAGGGGTTGCTCATCTGAGCACCTTCCAGCTGGAGGACAAGTTCGACGGCGCGGCAAGCCAGCTCTGGGGAGGGTGCGCGATCCTCCGTACGGACGAGGAGGGGTACGCACCCAAGAAGGCGTACGGAGCCTACGGGGTGATGGTCACGCAGCTGGACGGGGCATCCTATCTGGGCCCCGGCCCGTTACACGAACTCGTCTGGGAAACCGACGGTCCACGGACGGTCCTGAGCCCGCAGACACGCTTTGACTACCGATTCAGAGCACCCGAGGGCGGATATCTGGACATCCTGTGGAGGCCGGATGAGGCGGTCGAATGGGTCTCCTTCCCGGTGCCCGACGGATGGACGGTCCGGTGGGTCGAGCGGGACGGCGAGGCGCACACGCTGATGCCAAGCGGCGGACAAGTCACCTTTCCCATCGATGGCCAGCCGGGCTACCTGCGGCAGATCCCGCCGCCCGAACTCGCCGTTTCGACCACGGAACTGGGCTTTCTCGCCCCCGTGGGCGCGCCGCCCGAAGAACGAGAGCTCCAGATCTGGAACGCCGGAGGAGGTACCTTCTCCTGGACGCTCTCGGTGCTGAGCGGCACGGAGATCTTTGCGGCGGAACCGACGCAGGGTTTCCCTCCCGCCACAGTGCGGGTAACGGCGACCGTTCCTGCCGCTCCCGGCTTGTACCGCGGTGCGCTTTCTGTGGACGCAGGCCCCGCCGGAAGCGAGCGAATCGCCCTGTGGCTGCTTGTGGTGGACCGGCTGTGGTGGACGCATCTTCCGCTAGTGCTCAAGGAACGTCCCGCTGCATTTCCCCCTGGAGGAAGCTCGCCCTGACGCGGCGGGGTGCGCGAGACGCCCGAGGGGGGCCGACGGGGGTGTGAGCCCGATTACAGCACGCATACCCCGCAGGGCCGATAATTTCCCCAAGCGGGGGAAGGGGATCGGGCTGCAAGGCCGAGGAGGAACCGGATGGAACAAGCGTCTCTGTGCGAAAGCCGGGCGAGCTGCCTTTCTCCGGAGCAGGTCGCGGAGATCCAGGCGCGGCTCAGCCGTCTGGAAGGACATATTCAAGCCATTCGCCGGATGCTGAGCGAAGGGCGAGACTGCCGGGGGGTACTCATACAGGTGGCAGCGGTGAAATCTGCTCTGAACCAGGTGGCCATCAAGCTCCTGGAAGGGTACTTGGACGGTTGTGTGGCGACTGGCCGAGCGGTGCAGGGAGAACCCCTCGACGCCCTGAAAGCCGCGATGGCTGTGGCGCTCAAATTCTCCTGAGGAGGGGAGCGATGCGTCTTTCGTTCCGACTGGGCAAAGTTTTCGGCATCCCGATCCACATCAACTACACCTGGTTCCTGATCTTTATCCTGGTGACGATCTCGCTCGCGCTAGGAGAGTTTCCCAGACGCTATCCGGGGTCGTCCGGGTGGGCCTACTGGCTGGCCGGGCTCGTCGGAAGCCTGCTCTTCTTCGGCTCCGTGCTGGCGCACGAACTGGCCCACAGCCTGGTCGCGCGATCCCGGGGGGTGCGCGTGCGGGACATCACGCTCTTTCTCTTCGGCGGCGTAGCGAGCATCGAGGCCGAAATGGACCGGCCGGAGGGCGAGCTGCTCATGGCCGGGGTCGGCCCGGGGACGAGCCTCTTCCTCGCCTTGTTCTTTGCCATCGCCAGCGTCGTGGCACGGGCCTTCTGGGGTCGGCTTCCGGCCGGTCTGTTCAGTTACCTGGCCACCCTCAACGGAGGGCTG
>JBMFPK010000023.1:0-15721 GCA_049969155.1 Chloroflexia bacterium
GGGGAGATGGTGCATAACTCGAAAGCGTTTTGCCGCCGTGCCGCGATGACCGCAAGAGCCCAGAGGTTTTCCACTCGTCCCTGGGAGAGGGCGGGCCAGGAAGGTGCACGGGCAAACATACCCAGGTCGAAAAGGCTGTGGAAAAACGGCCCCGTGGTCATCCGGCAGGGGGCTGCCGATCGGCTTCGTGATAGAACCGCAGCAGTTGCACCATTTCTTCCCACTGTTGCTCCTGCTGGCGACGCCGGTACCGTTCCTGCTGCTGGTAGAGCATGCGCTGGATATCCGCCGGATTGGGCACCCGATCGAAGGTCAGGTCCTCCGCCCCAGCGGTCTGGATGCGCACGTTCCCGTAACGGAAGAGCATCGCCAGCAGCCCCGGTTGCTCATAGGTGATGTTCTGGATGCGCCCCAGATCGGTGCTGCGGCGCGTTTCGCCGAAGAGGCCGAACGGACTCCGGTAGATGTCATGGATGCGGTCCCCGCTGATCTCGTAGACGTCGCCCAGCCAGACCTGGTAACGCCAGACGATCGAGAAGACCACCGCCGCAACGCCGAGCGCCCACAGGGCCCACAGGGTCGGGGGAGCACGGTGCGGGAGGAACAGCGCAACGGCCACGATCACCAAACCCACAAGGAGGACCGACGGAAGGAAGATCCGAGCGAACAGGAAGATGCCATGTTTGTGCCAGACGATCCGATCCCCCTCGATCAACGGGTTCGGAGGAAGGAGGCGGAAACGTGTGCGCCTGGCGGCAACCGGTGTCCCTGGCTCCTCCTGGCTTCCTCCGCTCCGGGCACGTGCCCGTTGCACCACCTCGTGCATGCGCTGCTCGGAGAAGGCCTCCCGCAGCTTCAGTACCCGCGCCATGATCGTGTCCTGGACCTTTCGAGGGTCCGCGATCGGCCCGAAGACGATGTCGCTCCCTCTGGCAGCCGTCTCGATGGAAACCTCGCCATAGCGCAAGAGCGTCCCCAGGGGGCCAGGCACCGAGACGCGGACGTTCTGCACGCGGTCCAGCCCGGTTTCGCGTTGGGAGCGGAGGAGCAGGATCACCCGTTCCAGGTGGACGAGCCGTTTGTCCGTCATCACCAAGGCATCGTTCCGCCAGTCCACATAGGCATAGAGGATGTAGATGAGGACAAGGAGTCCAAGGGCCACCACGAGCATCTCCGGAATGGCCCGTTCTCCTGGCTCCATCCGGCGGACCCACAGCCACCCTCCACCCAAGATGAGCCCGAGGAGGACCAGCAGCCACCCGGCACGTCGCAACAGGATGATCCAGTGCCGCGTCCACACGTTCAGGCAGCGTTCCCCTGGCTCCAGCGTGAAGCCGAAGCGCTGCTGGAGACGTTCCGGGGTATAGGGTTCCCGCTCAAGCACAGTCCACCCCTTCGGCGGTCACGGCGCCCGGAAGGACCTCCAGCCGGAGCGGCCGGCCCTTTCGGTCCAGCTCCACGGCAACCACGTCGACCCGCCAGGGGACATCCTGCAGCCCCTGTGCCTCGAGAAACACTCCGGCGAGTCGCAGCAGTCGCCTCCGTTTCCTTTGGGTCAGCGATTCCTCAGGGCTCGGACCGTCCCCCAAGCACCGGGTACGCACTTCGACAAAGACCCAGTCCGCGCCATCCCGCGCAACGAGGTCCACCTCTCCCTCTCGACACCGCCAGTTACGAGCGATGATCTCGTAGCCCCTCTGTCGGAGGGCTGCCTCGGCGAGCGCTTCCCCACGGCTCCCCACCATCCGCCGGTATGAAGGGTGACCCATCCAAACCTCCACCCGCCGCGCGCTTCTTCGAGCAACCATTCTAGCGCAAGTCCTTCCCTTGCGCAAGGAAAACCGCCGTTTGCCGGCCTCCGACCCCTGTGCTATACTGCCGGCATCGCCGCGCTTCGGTCAGACGCGCAGCAGCAAGGGGCAAACGGTGAGCGCCGAAGCAGGGAAACTTGCTTTCTGGGCTCTGGTGGCAGTCGTCCTTTGTTACGATTTTCTGAACGGGCTGCACGACAGCGGGAACGTCATCGCGACTGTAGTGGTTTCAGGCTCCATGGATCTGGGCCCCGCGCTCTGGCTTGCTGCCCTGGGAGAGTTCGCCGGCCCCTTCCTATTTGGCACCGCGGTAGCGTCCAGCATCGGCCGGGATACCCTGAACGTCGAGGCCGTCACGCGGCCGGTGCTCTTGGCCGCAGTCTTGGGAGCCCTCGTATGGACCCTTACCACCTGGCTGCTGCGCATTCCATCTTCGTCCTCCCACGCGCTAATCGGCGGCCTCGTGGGTAGCGCGGTGCTCGCCGGCGGATGGGGCGCTGTGCGCCTGCAGGGCGTGGCCCGGGTGCTGCTGTCCCTGTTTCTTGGGCCCCCGCTCGGTTGGCTGGCAGGGTATCTCGTCCTCCGACTGACGCGCTTTTTCGCCCAGAGCGCGACCCCGAGGGTCAACCAGTTCTTTCGCACCGCGCAGGTGCCTGCCTCGCTCGCGCTCGCCCTGAGCCACGGGACGAACGACAGCCAGAAAACGATGGCCCTACTCGGTATGGTCCTCCTGGCTTGTGGCCGGCTGGATCGGTTCGCCGTGCCGGGCTGGGCGATCGCCGTCAGCGCAGGGGGCCTGGCTCTGGGCACCCTAGTCGGCGGCTTCCGTGCCGCGCGCACGCTCGGAACGCGCATCGTGCGCATCCGCCCGCTCCACGGCTTCTCCGCCCAGGTCGGGGCGGCCACGGTCATCCTGGCCGCAGCCTTGCTGGGAGGGCCCGTCAGTACCACCCACGTCATCGGTTCGGCCATCGCGGGCTCCGGAGCAGCGGAACGTTTCTCGCGTGTGCGCTGGGGGGTCTTTGGCCAGATCCTCACCGCCTGGCTGCTCACGGTGCCCACAGCTGCCCTGGTAGCCGCAGCCGTTCACGGCCTGCTCCGCTGGCTCGGGTGGGCATAGCCAGGAAGAAGCCACGATACCCGAAGGGAAAAACCAATGGTCTGGAAACGTCTCTTCCGGCAGAAACGACCCGACTTCATCGCCCTTCTTCTTGGCCAGGCGCAGAAGACGCTCGAGGGGATGGAGGCGCTCGAAGGCTACCTGCGCGAACCGACCGAAGCTCAGGCCCGGCGCGTGAAACAGCTGGAAAAAGAAGGCGACGAACTGCGGCGCATCCTGATCGACGAACTGAATCGCACCTTCGTGACGCCCTTTGACCGCGAGGATATCTTCGCCCTGTCGCGGGCGATCGACGACCTCCTGGACTATGCCCATACGACGGTGGACGAGATGGAGATCCTCCGCGTGCCGCCCAACCCGTTCCTGCGCCGCATGGCCTCGCTCCTCTACGAGGCAGTCGAGGAACTGTGCCTGGCCGTGCAGCACCTTCTCCGCCGCCCGAACCTCGCGGCGGAACACGCCACCCGGGCCAAGACCTTCGAAAACCGGGTGGAGACAGTCTATCGCGAGGCTCTGGCCGACCTGTTCTCCGGGCCGGCCGACGTGGCGCGCGTCGTTGAGATGCTGAAACTGCGGGAGATCTACCGCCACCTGAGCAACGCCGCCGACCGCGCAGATGAGGCGGCCAACGTCATCGGGGACGTCGTGGTCAAGATGACCTAGGCGATGGAAAACGCGATCGAAACCCGGGAACTGACTCGCTTCTTCGGTACCCTGGTGGCCGTCGACCGGCTCACCTTCCAGGTTCGCCGTCCGGAGATTTTCGGCCTCGTGGGCCCAGACGGCTCCGGGAAGACGACTACCCTGCGCATGCTCGCGGGCATCCTGACGCCGACTTCCGGCCGCGCGTGGGTCCTGGGGTACGATGTCGTAAAGGAAGCGGAGGAGGTCAAAGCGCGCATCGGCTATATGTCCCAGCGCTTCAGCCTCTACGGAGATCTCACCGTCCGCGAGAACCTGACCTTCTTCGCCGAGGTCTTCCGGGTGCCGGCCCAGGAACAGCGGGCGCGGATGTCCGCGCTCCTCGAGTTCGCCGCGCTGACACCCTTCCAAGACCGACGCGCGGAGTTCCTCTCCGGCGGAATGAAGCAGAAACTCGCCCTGGCCTGCACCCTGATCCACCGCCCGCAGCTCCTCCTGCTCGACGAACCCACTACGGGCGTCGACCCTGTTGCGCGCCGGGATTTCTGGAGCATCCTGTACCGGCTGCTCGGCCAGGGTGTCACGATCGTTGTCAGCACGCCCTATATGGACGAAGCCGAGCGGTGCAACCGGGTGGGATTTCTCTCCGGCGGCCGGCTGCTTGCCTGTGGTAGCCCCCAGGAACTGAAAGCGGCTTACCCCTACGAGATCCTCGAGATCCGCGTCTCTCCCGCTGGAGAGGCCCTTTCCCTCCTGCGCGCTTTCCCGCAGGCCATCGACGTGCAGATGTTCGGGGAATCGCTCCACCTGGTGGTGCGCGACGCCCGGGCAGCCGAGGCGCCAGTACGGCAGACGCTGCAGCAGGCAGGCTTCCAGTGCCAGAGCCTGCGCCCGATTCCCCCCAGCATGGAGGACCTCTTCATGGCCTTCCTGCGCAGGGCCCCCGGGAAGGACGAAACCGAGTGAGCCGCCGCTACCCGGACCCTCCAGGACAGAGCCCTTCCCGTTCCAGTCCGCAGTGCGCACACCCCTCCCGACAGTCGGGTGTCGTCGTGCCGTGCAGGGCTCGCCGGTATTCGGACCAGAGGAACCGCCGGCTGACCCCGCAGGAAATGTGGTCCCAGGGCAGCCTCTCTTCGAACGGGCGGGGGCGGTTCGCATAGAACGCGGGGTCCAGTCCGCAGGCTGCCATCGCCTTCCACCAGCGCTCCGCATCGAACTGCTCCTGCCACGCATCGAACCGAGCACCCTGTTCCCAGGCAAGGAGGATCGCGTCCGCAAGCCTCCGATCCCCGCGGGCCAGGACAGCTTCCAGCCGGCTCGCCTGTATCTCGGGCCACGAGAGCTCGATCGCCCGATCCCGCAGCTCCCGCCGCAGGTAGCGGATCTTCTCCTCCAGCAACTCCGGTGCTTCCTGGGCCACCCACTGGAAGGGCGTATGGGGCTTGGGAACGAAGGGCGCTACACTCACCGCGACCGTGGCGCGCTTCCCGGCGTACCTCCGCCCGATGCGGAGGGCTTCCCGCACCATCCCCACCAGGCCGGCCAGATCGTCCCGTGTCTCCCCGGGCAGTCCGACCATGAAGTACAGCTTCACGCGCTGCCAGCCGTGCGAGAAAGCTGCCTCGAGCGTGGTGCGGAAATCCTCCTCCGTCAGCCCCTTGTTGATCCCATCGCGGAGGCGCTGGGTTCCGGCCTCTGGGGCGAAGGTGAGCCCTGTGCGCCTGCGCCGCGAGACGATCTCGGCAAGCCGAACGGAAAAGGCGTCCAGCCGCAGAGAGGGAAGCGAGAGGGAAAGCCCCCGGTTGGCATACCTGTCCGCCAGCGCCTCGAGCAGCGTCTCGATGGCCGAGTAGTCGCTGGAGCTGAAGGAGAGCAGCGAGAGTTCCTCGTAGCCGGTCGATGCAAGCAGCTCGTCCGCAGCGGTCAGAACCTCCTCCAGCGCCCGTTCGCGCACCGGGCGGTAGATCATCCCCGCCTGACAGAAACGGCATCCCCGGGCGCATCCCCGCTGGATCTCGATCACCGCGCGGTCGTGGACCGAAGCGACGTAGGGGACGACCGGCCGCGTGACCGGCGGAGACAGACGCAGGTCGCGCACCACGCGCTTGACGATGCGCGTGGGGACCCCCTCCACCCGTGGAGCCACAGCCGCGACCGTGCCATCCTCGGCATAGTCCACCCGGTAAAAGCGCGGGACGTAAACGCCGGGGATGCCCGCCGCACGACGAAGGAACAGCTCCCTTTCCAGCCCTGCTGCCCTCGATTCCCGAAAGAGCGCGACCAGCTCCTCGAGAGCCTGCTCCCCCTCGCCGATCACAAGCAGGTCGAAAAAGGGCGCCATCGGCTCCGGGTTATAGGCCCCACTCCCTCCCCCGACGACCAGCGGATGCTGCGCCGTCCGTTCCTCACTCCGCAAGGGGATGCCGCCCAAGTCCAGAAGCGTGAGGACGTTTGTGTAGGTCAGTTCGTAAGGGAGCGAGATCCCCAGCATGTCGAACTGGAAAAGCGGCCGGCCGCTCTCCAGCCCGTAGAGCGGGATCTTTTCCCTGCGAAGCAGCGCCTCCATATCGCCCCAGGGCGAGTAGACCCGATCGGCCAGCACCCCGGGGATGCGGTTCAGGCGGTCGTAGAGGATCATCAACCCGAGGTTGGCCATGCCGATCTCGTAGAGGTCCGGATAGGCCAGGGCAACGCGCACCTCGGCGCTCTCCCAGGGCACCCGGCGCGCGTTCCATTCCCCGCCTGTATAGCGGGCCGGCCGCGTAACTTCCTCCAGGAGAGGATCCAGCCGCCTCCAGACGGTCGACGCGTCCCATGGCTCGGAGTCCGGGAGGGAAACACCTTCGCTTCGGCTCATTCGCGGAAGAACTCGACGATCTCGACCTCTTCCTCCTCGCCCCGCAGCACCTCGACGATGCTGATGCGGTGCCAGGGGAGGAAAAAGTCGGTAGCGCCGCGCGCGATGTACGAGACCGGTTTCCCGTCCCGCTTGCGCGGGTTGGCAAAGCGCACAAAGTTGTCCTGCGGTTCGGGAAGCCGCTCGGCATCCGCCAGGATCGGCTCCTCGCCGAGCACATGGATCAGCAACGTGTAAGCCACTATGCCCTCCTTGCGAACAGCGGGGATTGCGCGGCGTCAGCCGGCGCCGGAACGGGCGGACGACGTCTCGATGATCGCCCGAAGGACCAGGTTGCCCAACCGGATCTCGCTCCCGTCTTCGAGCGGCACCGGGGTATGGGGTGGCAACCGTTCACGGTTCACGTAGGTCCCGTTCGCACTGGCCAGATCCTCCAGAAAGAACGTATCCCCTCTGCGGGAAATGCGCGCGTGCCGCCGAGAGACTCCGGCCATATAGGCGTTGTCCTGCGTCAGGTCCACCTCCGGGAAAATCCCACCGGCCGGATCGCTCCGCCCCACCAGGAGCACCTCGGCCATCGGGCACACGATCAGCCGCCCGCTGTTCAGCACGAGCAGGCGCAGTTGGGCGGGCGCGATCTGAGCCGTGGTGCGCGCCGGTACCGGATGAGGCTTCTCAGGAGCGTCCGGCTTCCGGGGCTCTTCTGCCTCCGCGGGGGGCAGCAGGCTCGCCCCGCACTCCGGGCAGAAAAGCGTTCCCTCCAGCAGGCGGCACCCACAACACCGGCAAACGATCATGCCTCTGCCCCATCCTCGTGGCTACGCCGGAACCAGAACCGGCCCAGACGTTTCGTCCCGTAGCGGATGGCCTTCTTCCCCGAAGTCGAGCTCAGGCCCGTGGTATGCAACTGCCGCGCCTCCTCCTCCACACGGCGGGCCAGGTCCACCTCGCCCAGCTCCAGCAGGCGCGTCGCGGCCGCCCGAAGGCGGCGGGTGGCCCTCTCGATGTCCCCCTGCTGCACCTCCTGCCAGGCAGCCTCCTGCAGGCGAAAGGCCATCAGCCGTTCCAGAGCCCGCCGCACCCGCTCCGGAATGAGGCCGGCCTCCGCGGTTCCACACGGCATCCTCAGGGGATACCGCTTCTCCCTCTGCCCGCTTTCGTGCGGCAACCGGTACGAAAGGGTGACCTCCAGCAGCGGATGCTCCCCGACAGAAAGGGGCGGCAGGAGGACCTCTGTCAGGAAAACCTGCGTCTCCGCTCCCATCCACTCCCCGAGCGCGGCAACCCAACTCCTGTCCCAGGTCTCCTGCAGCGGAACAGGCGCGATCTCGGGCGCCACCCGGTAGAACTGTTGCACGACGACCCCCGAAGCCGGATGCAGCGCGATCGACATCTCCTGGGCAACGATTCCCTGCAATAGCCGCATTTCCTCGCGGAAGAGAGGCACAATGGCCTCCGGACCGACGATGTACTCGCTGCGGCTGTTGCCGTACGCCGCGATCGTCGCCAGAAGGTCCTCGTTCCACTCCGTCCCCAGGCCGAACGCCGTGATCCCGATCCCCTGCTGCTGCAGCTGTCGGGCCAGCTCGACACAGCGCGTTTCGTCCCCATAGGTGCGTCCGTCCGTCAAGAGGATCAGGCGTCTCACGCCCGCAAAAGGCCCCGAACGCTCCATCTGCTGCAGCGCGGCCTCCAGCCCACGGGCCATCTCCGTGCCACCGGAGGCCTGGATCTCCGCAATATGCTCCCGGATGGCGGCCGGTGCCTGCACCGGCTGGCGGGGTACGACGACCGTGGCACGGTCGTTGAAAGCGATGAGGCAGAAACGATCCGCGGGGCTCAGCTGACCCACGAGGTAGCGCGCGGCTTCTTTCGCCTGGAAAAGGCGGTCGCCGCGCATCGAGCTGCTGCAATCCAGGAGCAGGCAAAGGTCCAGCGGCAACCGGATCTCCCCCTCGTGCGGCGCGACCGGCTCGACTTCCACCAGCAAGTAGAGGAGCTGAGCCTCATCCAGTGCGGGCAGTTCCTTTCGGCTCGGGGTGCACACGAGCTGAATGTCCCGTTCCATGGCTACCCCTCACCGGCTTTCCCCGTCTGTACCCCCATTATACCCCGTCCGGGTTTTCCTGTAAAGCCAGAAGCGCCGCCTCCAGCCACCGGCGCAGCCTTCCCGAAGGGAGAAATCCGAAGCGTTCCCGCGGACGCCCCCCTGCATAGAGGATGAGGGTAGGGAGGGACAGCACTTGCTCCCGTGCCGGCCAGTGCGGGTTCGACCCCACGTCCAGGCGCACGATACGCAACCGGCCGGCCCACGCTTGCGCCAGGGCCTCCAGCTCCGCCTCCATGCGTCGACACGGACCGCAAGAATCGGCCCAGAAATCGACCAGCACCGGACCTTGCGCCTGGAGTACCTCTCTTTCGAAATCGGCATCGGTGATCTCGTCCAGCGACAAGGTGCTCCACTCCGGTCACATACGCAACAAAAGTTCTACCGCTCGCCTCAGGTGGCCCCGGGCCGCACGCAGCTGCTCCGCACTGGGCTCCTCCGGAAGACATTGCTCCATGTAGAGGTCGATCAGCCGCACGGCCGCCTGATCCAGCGCGGCGCGCACCGCAAGCAGCTGGGTGAGGATCTCCTCACACCCCTTCTCCTCCTCCACCATCCGCGTCAGGCCGCGGACCTGTCCCTCGATGCGACGCAACCGGGTGACGATCTCGTTCTTGTTATCCATCGGAAACCCGCAGCGCAGCCGTTCGCTCCACGATGCCAAGGAACTCTTCCGCCTTTAGGCTTGCCCCCCCGACGAGCGCGCCGTCGATCTCCGGATGTACCATGAACTCGGCGATGTTGGCGGCGTTCACGCTCCCGCCGTACAGGATGCGCGTCCCCTCCGCGACATCCGAACTGAAAAGATCGGCCAGGAGCGAGCGGATCATCGCGATGATCCGGCTTGCCGTCGCGCCGTCGCAGGGCCGGCCCGTTCCGATCGCCCACACCGGCTCGTAGGCGATCACTCCCCCTCGCGCTCGCCACAACCGGCCCTCCACAGCCTCAAGAGCTGCCCGGAGCTGACCCGCCACCACCGCTTCCGTCTGCCCCTGCTCGTTTTCCTCCAGGCTTTCCCCCACACACAGGATTGGGCTCAGCCCCCAGCCCAGGGCCGACTGCACCTTGGCCCGGATCAGGCGATCATCCTCGCCAAACAGACGCCTCCGCTCCGAATGTCCGAGGATGACGTAACGGCACAGCCCCACAAGCATACGGGGGGCAATCTCGCCCGTGTACGCTCCCTCCTCGAGGTAGGCGTTCTGTGCACCCACAGCCAGAGGGCTTTCGCGCAGCCGCTCGGACACCGCCGCGAGGGCGATGGACGGCGGGCAAACCGCGACTTCCACCCCTTTCACGTTTGC
Organism: Chloroflexia bacterium; assembly: GCA_049969155.1. Classification (GTDB taxonomy): domain Bacteria; phylum Chloroflexota; class Chloroflexia; order DTKN01; family DTKN01; genus DAOTVY01. The sequence goes on from JBMFPK010000023.1 coordinate 9,845, forward strand.
TACACCGCGGGAGATCGCCAAGGCGAGTGTGACAGCTTCCTCGACAGTGCGGTGGCACTTCCAGTTGCCGCAGATCAGGGGAACACGCATCCGCACCTCCTTAACGGTCGAGCAGCGCCTGCACGCCGGGGAGGACCCTTCCCTCGAGGAACTCCAGGCTGGCCCCTCCACCCGTCGAGATGTGGCCGATACGGTCCGCCAGTCCGGCTTCCTGCACCGCCGCCACCGAGTCGCCTCCGCCCACAACGCTGAAAGCCCCGCTCTCCACAATCGCGCGGGCAACGGCCCGTGTGCCCTCCGCAAAAGGCGGAAATTCAAACACGCCCATCGGGCCGTTCCAGACGACCGTGCGCGCGCCCTGTAACGCCTGGCGGAACGCTTCGATCGTCCGAGGACCGATATCCAGGATGCGCCAGCCTTCCGGGACCTCTGCGACCGGCACAGCCTTGCGAGCCGCGTCGGCAGAAAACGCGTCCGCCACAACGACATCGACCGGCAGGAGCAGCCGCACGCCGCGCTGATGCGCCGTCTGGAGCAATTCGCGCGCCGTCGGGACCGCTTCTTCCTCCACGAGCGAGTCCCCCACGGCGTATCCCTGGGCCTTCAGGAAGGTATTCGCCATTCCTCCGCCGATCAGGAGCGCGTCCACGCGCCCCAGAAGGTTCCGCATCACGCCGATCTTGTCCGAAATCTTTGCGCCCCCCAGAACCGCGACGAACGGGCGTTCGGGCGCCTCGAGTGCCCGGCCCAGAGCGGTCAGCTCTTCCTCCATGAGGAACCCGGCCACCGCCGGTAGGTAGTGCGTGACACCTTCCGTGGAGGCATGCGCACGATGGGCCGTTCCGAACGCGTCGTTCACATACAGGTCGCCGAGGGCGGCGAGTTTGCGTGCGAACTCGGGGTCGTTCTTCTCCTCCTCGGGATGAAAACGCAGGTTCTCCAGGAGCACCACCTGTCCCGGCGACATCGCCCGAACCGCAGCCTCAACCTCAGGACCCACACAATCCGAAAGCACTTGTACGGGTTGCCCGAGGAGCTCCGAAAGGCGCGCTCCCACCGGGGCCATGCGCAGCGACTCTTCCACCCCTTTGGGCCGGCCCAGATGGGACATCAGGATGACCGCAGCCCCTTGGTCGATGAGGTAGCGGATCGTGGGCAGCGCGGCACGGATCCGCGTATCGTCGCCCACACGGCCCTCCTTGAGGGGTACGTTGAAATCGACACGCACCAGCACCCGCTTCCCCCGCACGTCGACATCTCGCACCGTTTTCTTCCGCATGTGGACCTCCTCTACGGGACACCCTCATCATAGACCGTGGGCCCCTATCCGCGGGCGCACGGTGTCAAGGCCTTGGACAGCGCTGCAAGCAGAAGATATTCTAACACGCTTCCGATGCAGGGTCAAAGCCGTGTGTTCAGAACCCTCCCTGCCCGGGGGGGTTCCCCCCGCCAGGACCGGTGCGCCACGTGCGCCCTGCTCTGGAGCACCACGCGCCCCGGGGTGGGCGGGTAGCGATCCCAAAAGTCGTGCGCACAGTCGTCGCTGTCCCGGTCGGGCGGACGACGCTCCAGGGAATGGTTCGGCGCAACCCCTCCCAGATGCGGCACGATCCCGGGATAGGAGCCCCCACCGTACACGAGAACGTCCACGGACCGACCGAGGGCATCCCGGAGGACGAATTCGTCTCCCGAGTTGCTCAGCGCAAACCCGAACCCGGCCCACGCGCCGGCCGGCACCATGTTGGGGACGCGAGGATCGTCCCGATGGGGATCGATGCAGAACTCCAGGTCCGGCTGGAAGCCGATCGCATCGGCCGCCTGGGCTGCGACCACGACCACCGCCCGGGGTCCGATACGCGTCCCCTCGGGAAAGAGGTATCGGCCGCTCCCATACTCCCCATCCACCGCCGCGTCCCCCAGGCTCCATCCCGAAAGGTCCACAGATTGCGCCGTCGGGTTGTACAGTTCGACCCACTCTTCCCCGGGCTCCGAGCCGCTCGGATCGTACAGCACTTCGCTCACCAGCAGGTGGTCCGATGGCCCGCGATACCCGCGGTAGACCGCCGGAAGGAAGATGCGGCCGGAGCGGGTCCAGTCATCCTCGAAAAGCCGCTGCAGGTAGGCGTGGGCTTCCGCGGAGCGCACCTGAAGCACGATCTCCCGGTTCGCCTTGCTCGAGACCTCGCTCCCGTTCAAGCTGCCCAGGTGCACATACTCCTCGCTCCCCAGGCGCACCAGCACCATCTTGCTGTGGATGCCGTAACCCGTGGGGTCCCCCAGTCGCGCTCGAAGGTCCAACCGCTCGCGCCGCGCGAGCGCGTTCAGGTAGCCGACGGTCTCGATGTTCCGAGAAAGGTCCACCCCGGTCTGACCGAAGGAGCCCCCGTTCAGGAGGATCCTCACCCGCGCTCCTCTCCGCGCCGCTTCGATGTACGCCTCCAGCCGCACATTCGGGGCTGCCCGGCCGTCCGGCAGCGTTCCCCAGGAAAGGTGCTCGTACATCTGCTCCACATCCACACGGTCTCCGGCGCGTGCGAGCCCCAGGAGGCCGAGAAGGGCATCGGAACGCCGCAGCGCCGCCTCCGGGGCACTGAACAGTTCGAACCCGAATGTCCCTGACAGGTGCAGCGGCTCGGAGAAACGGACGCTGTAGCTGATCCCCCCGCTTGCGGTGATCGGGACAAACCCGGCCGGCGGCAGGCCGTACCCATGGGGGTTGTCGGGCGCCCAGCGCGTCAGATCGTCGTGATGCACCGGATCCAGGTCCGCCTCGAAGAGCGCCGCTGCCCGTTCCACCACGGACGGCGCGTCGGTCACAAGCACTACCCCTCTGGATCCCCAGGTGCCGTCCGTTTTGTCGTCCGTGGGCAGGCCACCAGGGGTCAGGTTCTGGGTGGAGAGGACGAGCCACCTCCGGTCGATCAACAACATCTTGCTGTGCAGCGTCGCATACCGGTCGTAGATATGCTCGCTCGCTTCGTTGAAAAGGAACCAGCACGCTCCGCCCGCGGCCTCGATCTCCCAACACGCCCAGCGCTCCTGGTCGCTGATTCCGCGCGCCATACCCGCAACTTCGCCCTCCAGCAGCAACGTGACGTGCACGCCGCTCCGTGCCCTGGCAACCAACCTCTGCACAAGGTCATAGTTCTCCAGCACATAGAGCTCCCCTTCGACGCGTTCCTCCGCTCGGTCCAGCAGCCGGAGCAACAGATCTCCAGCGTGATCGGGGGCAACGGCAAGCGTCAGCGAGGCCGGCTCGATCGCCAAAAGGGGCCGGTAGAAGAGATCGAGGTCCCAGCCGGGGTACACGACTTTCCGTCCACGGAGCGGGTCCCCGGGATACGACATCCAGTCCCCGGCCGAATCCGTGTCCTGCACCGGCAAGCTGGTCCTTTCGTCCAGAAGGCGCTGGAGGACCTGGCCCGTCAGCCTCAGCCCCGCCGCCTGGTACGGCAGGAGAGGCGGACCGACCCAGCCGGGAATCCCCGTCTCGCCCTGCGCGCCGTAGACGAGCGCATCGACCGTTTCCCCGTCGGGCTTCAGAAGCGCGACCTCATCCCCCTCGTTCCCAAGCCCATAGGGAAGCCAGCGATCCAGCACCAAGTCTGGAGGAAACCCGAAACTGGCGGAAAACCCGGCGCCATCCCGGGCAAGCCACACCCGGGCGCCTGGCACCAGGATGAGCTCCGGGAGGTCCCGGCACCGGGGGACCGAGGCCACGTACTTGCACAGTTGCCAGCCGGTGAGGTCGGCGGGCGCCTCCCCGATGTTCACCAGACGGATGGCCTCGTCCAGATCGCCCGATTCGTACCCATCGTAGAGGACGGCCTCCAGCAGGACGTGCGGCTCGCCCGAAAGGGCCACGGTCGTCGTCCAGAGGGCAAGGTTGTTCGAGAAGAGGCTCTCCATACAGGTCCCTCGCACAAACAGGCGGTCCACCAGGGCGCCGGTCGCCGTCGGGGCGACCTGGGCGACCAGCACCACCCGGGCTTCAGCCCCCGGCGCAAGCGCACCGAGAAAACATCCGATCCCGTCCGCGACCCCTGTGCAGGTGTAGGAAGTGCGTACCTCGAGCAGGGACAGGCCGGCCGGCAGCGTGTCCGTGAGGAGCACACCGGGTGCCTCTACGGCAGCCTCATTGCGCACACTCAGAGTGTAGACGACGGTCTCGCCCTGGGAAGCGAAGGCCGGCCCCGCTTTCGCCGCGACCAGATCCGGGTAGAGCGGCCGCACAAGCGTCTCGACGCGCGCCCGGTTGTTCTCCGGCGTGGCTTCAGGCGTGAGACTCTGCGCGAAAACCTCCAGGGGGAGCGAACCGCTTGCGGTGACCGCGACCTGTACGGTGAGTGTGATGGGAAAGCGAGTCAGGGTGAAAGGAAGCACGGAAGCTTCCCAGACAAGGAGGCCGGGCTCGACGATCCGGAACGGAAAGGGCGCCTCCTGCGACAGAAAGGAAACCCCTGCGGACAGCGTGGCCGTGAGCACGGTCCGGGCCGCCTCCTGGTTCCCCGTGTTGCCCACCTGCAGGCCATAGACCATCTCGCTCCCCGCCTGGATTTCTGCAGGCGCCTCGACCTCCACCGCCAGGTCCGCTGCCGGAGCAGAAGCCGAGTTGCGCAGGCGTGGCGTACCTAGGATCCGTTGGCCGGCCGCGTCACGACCGTTACAGGTGATGCCATCGTTCGTCGCCCAGTTCGTGTCCACATCTGGGGCGAAGGGGTCGATGCGTTCCATCGTGCGGCGCTGCGGAGCATCTCCCGCCGGCCAAGCGCCGCCGTCGCCGTTGGCCGTGTCCACCACTGTGCCCGAAGCATCCCGGAGGACAAGCGTTTCCCCGGCGTTGCCGAGCGCGCCGACGTAGATCTGGTCCGCGGGGATGTCCGAGATCGTGCCGTCGTCCGAGCGCTCCAGCAGGAAGAAGCCGTAGGGACGGATCACCCCGGACAGCGGGATGGTCGGTGTCCCATCCATCGCCTGCAGGGTCCAGCCGCTCAGGTCGATCGGAACACCTGTGGGGTTGTACAGCTCGATCCATTCATCCGAGGCATCCGCCAGGGTGCCCATCCAGGCTACCTCGTTGATGACTGCCTGCGTGTGGGCTGCTGTCGCCCGGCGATCCGGGCCGGACCGCGGGACCGCCCAGCCAAGCATCGCCGCCAGAAGCAAGGCGCACCCCGCCCGCTGCAGGGTACGCCATCCGCTCCCCACGCGCGTCGCCATGGTCTCCTCCTTTCCCTTTCTGCACGATTCCCGGTTTCCCTTTTCCCAACCGGCCGATCAAGATACCGAAGCATCGAACGGCCCAGGAGCCCCAGCGCGACCGCCCAGACGGCCCCGAGCACGCTTGCAGGAACCCCGGCGTCGTGCGAAAAGCGGCTCAGGTTCGAAAGGACGAGGGCGAGCGACGTCCAGACGACAAACAGGTTCGGAAGCGGGTCCGTGGAATGGGACAAACCCAGCCCGGGGGCGCGACGGCGCGTCAGGGGCCAGAGCAGATTGCAGCCGAGATGACCCAGCTGGTCCTGCAGCACGTGTAGCGTATACCCCCCCGCACAGACAACGCCCGCCCACCGGCCCCATAGCACCGCGACCAGCGCTCCCAGCAGTCCCGCAAGCACGAGCGAATGGGACCACCGCCGGTGCCAGGGGAGAAAGTGTACGACCAGATGCGCTTCTTGCCGCTCGAACTCCAGGGAAGGACCGACGAACGCCTCCACCCGGATTTCGGAACTGTAGGTGAGGCGAAGGGGAAACCCGAGCGCGATCCGGGCCTCCGGCTCGTTCGGCTCCTCTTCCCCCGGCCACGGCTGCAGCCCGGAATCCACCACTGGTCCCAACTGCACGGCCACCTCGTTTTCCGCCAGGGAAACAATGTAG